>JBDNIE010000058.1:0-52753 GCA_041688425.1 Halioglobus sp.
GCGGAGGGCCGCCCCGCGGAGGGCCGCCCCGGTCTTCCTGCCTCGCACAGCCCCAACCCTATGCCATTCAATTCACCGCCTAAGTGCCACTTTTGGGATCAAAAACGTGCTATTTATCGATAGTCCCCCACAAGCTTAGCAGCAGAATGCGAAAGCTGCCGCGCCATACAACAACAAAATTGCTATGCGGTCTTACAGCAGCAGCAGCAGTTGCGCGCGGTACCCATGCCAGTCGAAGGCGGGGCCGGGGTCCGTTTTGCGCCCGGGTGCAATGTCACTGTGCCCGACAAGCTTGTTTGCAGACATTTGCGGGTAAGCTGTCAGCAGTGCCTTTGTGACGGCTGCAAGTGCCACGTATTGCGTATCGGTGTAGGGATCATGGTCCGTGCCCTCCAACTCAATTCCGATACTGAAATCGTTACAGTTAGCACGACTTTCGAAACATGATTCGCCTGCATGCCAGGCGCGCTCGTCGAAACTGACGAACTGCAGTACCTCACCAGACCGCTGGATCAGCAGGTGCGCAGAGACTTCGACACCGCGAATTTCATCAAAATAAGGATGCTCGTCCCAATCGAGGCGATTGGTAAAAAAGCGCTCGATATAACCACCACCGTAGCAGCCTGGCGGCAGGGAAATATTATGGATTACCAGTAACTGCGGATCACACGCGTCGGGACGTGAGCCGAAATTAGGCGAAGGCACCCGGCGCGCCTCGCGCAGCCAGCCCTGTTCGAGTGTGTATGTCATTGCTGTGCTTTATCCAAAGAGCCAACGCCCTAAAGTAGCGAAAACGACAGTCTAACCAGACTGTATTGTTACGTCACGGTCATTAGAGCGAAAGCGCGCACCAGCAGTATTAACGACAGCCGCGCGCAGCTGTTACAATCACTGCCTTAACGACCTTACAACGACCACACACAATTCCCTATGCGAAACTCCCGACCCAATATCATCGCCCCAGACCCCGCAGACGTGATGCGCAATGTGCGCGCCGCCCTCATTGAGGATATCGGGGGCGGTGATATTACCGCTGCACTGATCGACGCCGACTCCCGCGCGTCAGGTCGGGTGATCACGCGCGAGGACGGTATCATGTGCGGTCAGGCCTGGGTCGATGCCGTATTCGCAGAGCTAGACGGCAACGTCAAGCTGGAATGGCATTGCCGGGACGGCCAGACAATCAGTGCAGACCAGACACTGTTCTCCATTGAGGGCACAGCGCGCAGCCTGCTCACAGGCGAGCGCTGTGCATTGAACTTTTTGCAATTGTTATCCGGCACTGCCACGACATGCCAGCGTTACGCCCAACGGGTCTCAGGCACCGCGGTACGCTTGCTCGATACACGCAAAACTATTCCCGGACTGCGCGCCGCACAGAAGTACGCCGTGCGTTGTGGCGACTGCCACAATCATCGCATCGGACTTTTTGACGCGTTCCTGATCAAGGAAAACCACATTGCGGCCTGCGGTGGCATTGCAGCAGCAGTCGCAACCGCCCGCAACAGTGCTCCGGGTAAGCCGGTAGAAGTTGAGGTAGAGAGTTTTCCTGAATTGGAGGAAGCGCTAGCAGCGGGCTGCGACAGGGTAATGCTGGATAATTTTACACTGGAAATGATTGTGCGCGCCGTTGCTCTGGCCAGCGGCCGCGTAGAACTAGAAGTCTCCGGCAATGTAACCGAGGACACTCTGCTATCGATTGCAGAAACTGGCGTGGATTATATTTCTATCGGCGCACTGACCAAAGACTGCAAGGCGCTGGATCTGTCCATGCGCCTGCTGTAAGTATTTGCTGCCGGGCAAACTCAACTACAGCAGTGGCCGCTTACTCACAATAACGCCGTTGTTATCGGCATAAACATAATCACCGGGCGCGATCTCAACACCACCGATGTGAATATTGATATCGCGCTGCCCGACGCCCAACTTCTCTGTCTTGATCGGACAGCTGCCGAGGGCCTGTACGCCCAGCGGCGTTCTTCCGATCTCATCAACGTCGCGGATGACGCCATTGATTACCAGGCCGGCCCAGCCATTGGCTGCCGCTTTTTCCGCCAGCATATCGCCCAGCAGTGCGCGCCGTCGCGAGCCGCCGCCGTCCACCACAATGACGCGGCCGCGGCCGTCCTCTTCGACATATTGCTTGACCAGGGAGTTGTCCTCGTGGCACTTAATCGTCACAACTGGCCCGCCAAATTGGAGGATTTTCCCGTAGTTGAAGAAAGTCAGTTCGACAGCAGCCACGTCGGGCGCGGCGTCCGCGAGGTCTGGAGTCGATATTGTTGTCATGGAGGCTCCTATCGGTGTGGCACAGGTCTACGATCAGCGCATTATACGGCAGCCGCGCCCGAAATCGGATTAGAACAGAATGACACTTGGTAGCGCTCGAGGATCGACGGTGAATTAAAGGGTATCGGGCTGGGACACGCCGTGAACCCGTCCATGGGGGCTTGGGCTCGGAGCGCTGGCCGCACCAAAAATCGCACACAGCCATAAACAGGGGCGGACTTTCCGTCCACCGGCGAGGCGCGGGTGGCGACGTCCTGTCGCCATAGGGTCTCGCCCGCAACTCTGCACCCGAGGCTCCCACATGCGGAAAATCGCAGACTGAGCCACCACCAACGCTTTCTCTGTGTTGGCAACTGCCATTTTGTGAGTATAATTTCCTCGGCTAATGTCTCACATAAACTACATTCATTAAGTGAATAGGGAGTGGCGCGTGAAGGTGAATCGAATCGATCTCAACCTACTGGTTTACCTGGATGCCCTGCTGCGCGAGCGCAATGTCACGCAGGCCGCCAACCAGTTGAACCTGTCGCAGCCGGCCATGAGCAATGCTCTGCGCCGCTTGCGCGAACTGTTTAATGATCCACTTCTGGTCAGAACCAGTGAAGGCATGAAACCCACGGAGCGCGCTCTGGAGCTGGAACCGATGGTGCGCGAGGTGCTGGGGAAAATCGACCACGCGGTGCAGCCGCGCGGTGATTTCGAACCGGCCGAGGCGTATCGGGTGTTCCGCATTATGGCCAGTGATTATGCCGAATCAACCTTGCTGCCCCGTGTATTGGGGAAATTGCGCACGCAGGCACCGGGGCTGACGCTGGATATTATGACGCCCTCAGATGTGAGCTTTCTGGACGTGGAACGCGGCAAGGTCGATATGGTTATCAACCGCTTCGACTCGATGCCGCAATCCTTCCACCAGATTCATCTGTGGAATGACAGTTTTACTTGTGTCCTAAGCCCCAACAATCCGGTGCTGAACGATTTCACGCTGGACAATTACCTGAAAGCAAACCATGTCTGGGTCAGCAAGACAGGCATGGGCGTGGGCGTGGGCGTAGACCCGGATGACGTGCAGCGACTCGGCTGGGTCGACCTGGCGCTCAACAAGCTGGGCAAGAAGCGCCAGATACGAGTATTTACACGCCACTATCAGGCGGCAATGACGCTGGCCGAGGAGAACGACCTGATCGTGACACTGCCGACACGGGCGGCGCAACTGAAGTTGAACAATCCGCGCGTGGTGTTGCGTGATCCACCGCTGGAGATTCCACCGCTGAAGCTGAAGATGGCCTGGAGCCCTCTGCTGCAGCACAATCCGGGGAATAAGTGGCTGCGTAAACTGATTGCCGATACCGCTAGAGAACTC
Organism: Halioglobus sp.; assembly: GCA_041688425.1. GTDB lineage: Bacteria > Pseudomonadota > Gammaproteobacteria > Pseudomonadales > Halieaceae > Marimicrobium. The sequence continues at coordinate 3,653 of JBDNIE010000058.1, forward strand.
GACGGACAGCAAGCGACGCTGTCACGGCATTCACGATTCTAATGCCGGTGATAGAAGTGATTGATTCGCTAATTGTTTTGCTGCCGCCTAAAATCACGCCAGTGTCACGGGTTGCGCCGTGCTGGTCGTTAACAAAGAGGTTTCACCATGACTGATCGTATTCAACAGGGCGGCTTGCAGATTGCGCCGATACTGCATGAACTCCTGGAAAAGGATATCGCGCCGGGAACGGGTGTCTCGCCGGAGCAGTTTTGGCAAGGACTGGACGCTATCGTCAAAACTATGGCACCGCGCAATCGGGCGTTGCTGCAGCAGCGCGATAACTTGCAGTCACAGATAGATGCCTGGCACCAGACCAACCCAGGGGCGGGTTACGACCGCGCAGCCTACAGGGCATTTCTGCAGGACATTGGCTATCTGCTGCCAGAGGGGCCAGACTTTGAAATCGAGACAACAAACGTCGACCCTGAAGTAGCCGTGCTCGCCGGGCCGCAACTGGTAGTGCCAGTAATGAATGCACGCTACGCACTCAACGCTGCCAATGCACGCTGGGGCAGCCTTTATGACGCCCTGTACGGCACGGATGTGATTCCTGAGGACGGCGGCGCCGAGCGCGCGGGCGGTTACAACCCGGTGCGTGGCGACAGGGTCATCGCCTATGCCAAGAGTTTTCTGGACCGCCATTGCCCGCTAGCACAGGGCAGCCATGCCAATGCCACAGCTTACGCCGTCAGCAATGGTGCTCTGCAGGTTAGTCTCGCCAACGGGGAGCAGACTGTATTGCAAGCGCCGCAGCAACTGCGCGGTTATTGCGGGGATGCGGCCATGCCTTCCAGCGCACTGTTGCAAAACAATGGGCTGCACATCGAAATTCAGATAGATCCGCAAAGCCCGATTGGATCTACCGATATCGCTGGCGTAAAAGACGTAGTACTGGAGGCGGCGCTTACAACCATTCAGGATTGTGAGGACTCTGTTGCCGCCGTGGACGCCGCGGACAAAACCGTCGCCTACGGCAATTTGCTGGGCCTGATGCGCGGCGACCTGGCCGACAACTTCAGCAAGGGCGGCAAGACCGTCACACGCCGACTCAATGCGGACCGGCAATTTACAACACCTGACGGCAGCGAACTCACACTACCCGGACGCAGCCTGATGTTCGTGCGCAACGTCGGCCACCTGATGACCACGCCTGCCATTCTCGATGCAAACGGTGAGGAAATACCTGAGGGCATTATGGACGGCATGTTCAGCGCGATGATCGCACTGCACGATCTGAACAAAAGCGCAAAAGACAGCCGCAACTCACGGCAGGGCAGCGTCTATATTGTGAAGCCGAAAATGCACGGTCCGGAGGAAGTCGCCTTCACCTGCGAATTATTTGATCGTATCGAGGATGCCTTGGGCATAGCGCGCAACACATTGAAAGTGGGCATTATGGACGAGGAACGCCGCACCACGGTCAACCTGAAAGAGTGTATTCGTGCGGCCAAAGATCGGCTGGTCTTTATCAATACCGGGTTTTTGGATCGTACCGGCGATGAGATACACACCAGCATGAACGCCGGCGCAATGACCGCTAAAGGCGCGATGAAACAGGAGCCGTGGATCAACGCCTACGAGGACTGGAACGTCGATACCGGCCTGCGCTGCGGCTTGCCGGGTAAAGCTCAGATTGGCAAGGGCATGTGGGCCATGCCGGACCTGATGGCCGAAATGATGGAAAAAAAGATCGCCCACCCACAGGCTGGTGCCAGCACCGCATGGGTGCCCTCACCGACAGCAGCAACGTTACACGCTATGCACTATCACCAAGTGAACGTCGCCGCGCGGCAGGAGGCCCTAAAAGGACAGAGCCGGGCAGCACTGGATGAGATACTCACCATTCCGCTGAAAGGCGCCGCCGGTCTCAGTGACGCCGAGATACAACTTGAACTGGATAACAACGCGCAGGGCATACTGGGCTACGTAGTGCGCTGGATTGATCAGGGCGTGGGCTGCTCCAAGGTGCCCGACATCCACCACGTTGGCCTGATGGAAGACCGCGCCACGCTGCGTATCTCCAGCCAGCACATCGCCAACTGGCTGCTGCACAGTGTGTGCACCCAAGCACAAGTGCGTGCAACGCTGGAACGCATGGCTGCGGTAGTGGACGCACAGAACGCCGCAGACCCGGCCTATCAATCGATGGCGCCCAACTTTAACGACAATATCGCCTTCCAGGCAGCTTGCGATCTGGTGTTTCTCGGCGCAGAACAGCCCAACGGTTACACGGAGCCAGTACTGCATGCGCGGCGCAGGGAAGCCAAGGCAAAACAGCGCGGCTAGTGCAGTGGCAGACGCCGGACTAACTACCCGGCGCGCCTGTCGTTGGGACTGGATGAGTCCTTGAACTGCAAATTGGTCAGCTGCTCCGAGAGGAGCCCGATGAGGAACATGACCATCCCGGCAAGAATCAGCATTGTACTCATATTCGTAAAGCGCCAGCCACTGCTCATGAACGTCAGAAAGTAGTTCAGAAACCCCATACCAGACACCATCACGGCTGCCGGAAAATAAATCTTCAAGGGGGAGTACAGTGTTCCCACCTTGAAAATAATCAGCAAGAAGCGGATGCCATCCTTCGCCATACTAATGTGGCTTTTACCGAGCCGCTTCGACACCGCGACAGGCACAAAGCCGACAGAATAACCCGCACGAAAAAAAGCCATCGTGGAGGTGGTCGGATAACTGAAGCCGTTAGGCAGCAGGTACAAAAAGCTCAGAAACTTGCGGCGATTCGCGCAGCGAAAACCCGAGGTCAGGTCGTCTATCTTCCGGTTGACCATCCAACTTGCGAAGCCATTGTAAAACGCATTGGCGCTCCAGCGGGCGACACTGGCCTGTGAATCCCGGCCACTGCGCGCGCCCACCACCAGATCGTAACCCTCTTCGATTTTGCTCAACAGCCTGGTGACGTCAGCCGCGCTATGTTGGCCATCGCCGTCCATGAACACCAGGTAATCACCCTTGGCAACGCGCGCACCGGCTTTGACAGCAGCGCCATTGCCCTTGGAGTAGGGGTGTGTAATCACCGTGACCCCGGCGTCCTTGCACACCTGTTCTGTGGTGTCGGTGGAGCCGTCGTTCACGACGATGATCTCAGCTTCGGGATATTGCGCAATCAGCTCAGGGAGCAAGACAGCAAGACCCAGTTCTTCATTCTTGGCCGGAATTACGATGGATACTTTCAATGGCTGGTTCTCCAGGTACCTGATTCTGCAGGTACAACGCAAGCGTCTGTTGTTCGCCTACCGTCAACTTACCCTGCTGCTGCATGTGTTGCAAAGCCGCGATAACGTCCTGCGCTGAATTCACCTTGCCCAGGGCCGTGGCAAAATGCAGTTTCATCAACAATCCGCGCGTATCGTTTGGCTCGAAGGCAAGAAAACGCTCTATGTAGGCGTTGGCATTATCATACCTTTGCAACGCATTCTCCAGCACTGCGAGGTTGGAAAATATATTAGCGGATGCTTTTTGTTTGAAATCCTCCACCAGAAGCAACTCGGCCACGCGGTCGGCGAAACGGATTCGATCAAACTGCGGGCAAGCATCGTCTTGCAACAGGCGCGCAAGAGTGAGCAAGGTAGTGGCGGAACTCAAGGGCCGCTGCGGATCTTTCCTGCCCAGGCTATCGATCGTTTCAGGCGTCACCGGCGCGTTCGCGATGCAACTCAGCGCGAGATCGCGAACCTCGTAATCGCCGCTACGCTCACGGGTACTCGCCGCGTTGGCGCTGGCCTCGAAGGCGCGTTGCGAGTAATGATGTGCCGCCTCAACCTGACCCAAGCGCGCCATCTCTGTCGCCATATCGATATTGGCCCGAGCCGATTCGGGATGGCCGTTGAGTTGACTCAGCATTAGCAGCGAGCGGTTTGACCAGATCTGCACCTGCGAACTGGTCTGGAAGGACACCACCACTGCACACAGGCCAAGGCACACCAACAGCGGCGCCTTCGGCTCGGGCCATCTTTTTGTGATGCCCGCGAAAAGTCCACCCAGCACTAGCATGAGTCCTATAGTGGGAAAATAATTACGGTGCTCAAAATACAGCTCCAGCGATAAGACCGTGGACTCGACGCTGTGGCCGACCACAAACCAGGCAACCCCAAGCACCACCCAGCGGCCCGTCTGCCACCGCAGCAGTAGTCCACAGACCGGGATCAGCAGCAACCAGGCGAGTACCGCGTAGAGCGTCGATGAGGGCTCAAACAGACCGCGCGACAGTACCACGTCGTCATGATACAGGCCCATTCTCTCAAGCTGCGGATGCATCCACTGCAGCACGTAATCCCAGACAATACGGGCCTGTGTGAACAGCCGCTCCTCCAGAGTAAAAGGCCGCCTGTGAAAGCGTGCCGCCAAATCGGCCCACTTCAGTAGCAGGGCGGCCGCCATCGCAAGTGCACCGCCAGCGATGAGTCCGTAAGACAAGCGTCGCAGCCATGGAATAACGTTTGCGTGCCGTCCGGCGCCCTGAAACCAGAGGACCTCCAGCAACAACAGGGTAGGCACCAGCACAATCGCATTTTCCTTGGCGAGCATCGCGATCACACAGAGCAGCGGTACTGGCAGAAAGCGCCACACGCTGGCGGTGCCTTCAATCAGGCGGAGTCGCCAGTACACATAACTGATACTCGCCAGTAGCATAAAGAACGTGGCCAACATCGCCATGCGCTGCACAACATAAAGCACAGTGCTGACCAACAGCGGATGGAGCAGCCAGATGGCGCCCAGCAGTATCGCCAGAGTGCGGTAACCGGGCACCTCCAGATAGCGAAACAGCAACCAGAACAGCCAGATCACCAGTCCGCCATTGCACAGGTGCAAAACGATATTGACTTTTTTGCCGCCCGTGATGCCCTCATCCAGATACATTTTTTCGAGCACGAAGCTCGTCATGGACACTGAGCGTCCGAGGGCGCCGGATTTATCACCGAAAATATAATCGAAAGCCAGTTCAGGCCGGTTTTTCAGGTCGTCGATGACCAGCACGCTGGAACGGTCGTCGAGCAGTTCGGGGCCGCTGATGCCAGGCCAGTAAATCCACCAGCCAAGCAAAAGTAGCAAACCCGCGAACAACAGCGCGGCTGCAGCACCCAGCCTGAAACGCTCCGTTAGTGGTGTCGATTTCACTGTCACGGTCACTATCACTGTGGTTGCTGGAACAGCGCTTTAACAACGGGCAACTCGCGCCGCAACGGATCGCGCCGCATCCACTCCCGAACGGCCTCATAAGTACTGGCAGGATCTTCATTACCGTAATATTGCGCGAGGTAGACCATGGCCTGCGGGCTGCCGGGATTCCCCTGCGCCGCGGTGACCAGCAGCGGCAGCAACGTGGATTTCTGCGCCGCTGCGGTGGCCATTACAAATTGATACTGCAGACCCACGATTTCCATCCGGTGAGGATAGCGTTCGATAAGCTGGGTCAACAACTCGGCCATTCGGGTTCGGTCCGGCGCAGCCGGCGGCGTCAGCGAAAACTCGACCAGTGCACCCAACGCGGTGCGATCCGAGGATTGTAAACGTCGTGTTTTTGCCCGTTCCATCAGCGCACCCAACCAGTCATTTTCCTCTGCCAGACCGGGAAAATACAGCGTATCGAGTTGGTATAACATCACCATCGCAGGGAAATTGCGCTCATCCAGTGTGTGCATAGCCTCGAAGTAGCCGCGCGATGTAACGGCCAACGCGCGCTGCTCCTCTTCATCCAGTGCCAACTCGCGAGACTGACTGAAGCGCTTGAACAGCGCATTCGCGTAGAAAAAATTTGCGCGGGGCGATTGCGGATGATTGATCACATTGAATCTGGCCAGGCTGGTTTCATCGCTCCAGGCATTGGTTCGCACCAGCAATAGAACCACCAGCACACCGAGGATGCCACAGACCGCCACACGCAAACGCAGCCGTTCAACGAGCTCCACGCCCTTGAAAACACCCAGTGCCGCCAACACCGCAAAGCCCAGACTGGGCAGGTAATTGCGGTGCTCAAATACCATTTCCAGCGGAAACACCGTGGACTCCATGCTGTGTGCAACCAGGTAAAACAGGAAAGCGCAGGCCATCAAGGGGTAGCGCTTGTGCCACAGGAGGGAGGCACACAGCACAGCGCACCAGGCCAGCAGCGATATGGCCGTGGTAAAAGGTGACCACAGGCTGCGCGAGATGACGATGTCGTCGTGAAAGAAGCCCATGCCGATGATGTTGGGAACCAGCATCCAGCTCAGGTACTGCCACAGCACCCGGCCCTGGGTTAACAGGCGCTCTTGCAAAGTGAATTCCCGCCCGCCATAGCGACCAACGAGCACATCGGGTGCCACCAGGTACAGCGCAACCACTAGCAACACAGGCAGGATCAGCGCGCACCAGCCCAGCCACACTAATTGTCGCTGTGTCTGACCGCGCCAGACACCGCGAAACAGGGTGACTTCAACCACGGCGATTAACCATAGCAGCAGTGCGCCATTCTCCTTGGATAGCAGGGCGGCCAGACCGAGCAGGAAGATCCACAGCGCGGCGGCCAGTAATTCTCCCGGCGTGGCGCCACTGTGCGCCCAGCACAGTCGATAGCGCGTGAATACCAACAGGCCGGCCAGCGTAAAGAGCGTCGACAACTGCGCCATACGCTGCACGGCATATAACACCGTCGATACATGGATGGGGTGCAACAGCCAGATCGCTGCGGCGATCAAAGCCACCAGTTTGCACTGGTACAGGCTCAACCGGTGGCTGCGCAGCGCGGGCGCTCGCAGCAAAGCTAGCGCGAACATGTACAGCAGTGCACCGATGGTCAGGTGTATCGCCACATTGGTCGCTTTTAGGCTGAAAGGGGTGAAGGCGCCGGCCGCAGCGTGGTTTAGCGCGAAAGTCAGCATCGCGATGGGACGGTACAACAGGCCGGAATCAGCACTCAGGGCTGCCGCGCGCCAGTCATCAAACGTCGCACCGTCGATTTGCACCTGCTTGTTGGCGAGCAAGTTAGGCTCATCGTCAAAAAACAGTGGGCCGTTTAACGCGACACCGTAAGCCAGCAGACACACCAGCACCACGAGCGCCGCAAAAACAAACGCCGGGGCGCTACTTTCTTCGACACAGTGTGAGCCTGGCGCCTCAGAGTCCTTCATACGGTTCCGCAGCATCGCCGCATTCAAATCAGACTAAAAAAACGCAAAAAAGCCCGGCATGCCGGGCTTTGAGTTGTCGCCGTGTAACTAGGCTTGATTATCCGCGACAGTTGGCTGGCAGGTACTTGGTCGGCAGTCCGTCAGTTCCTGCGGTGTCGTTGCCGGGCAGACATTCCCAAGAGATCGTGCCACCCGCATTGGTGGTACCGACCAACTGGAAGCTCAATGTTGCGCCTTCTGCCTTGACCGAACCGTCATACACACTAGTGAAAACATTGGCTATAATTCGAATCGGCACATTTGTTCCTGCTGAAGGATCATCGGGAAGAATTGCCAGCTGATTAGTAATGTCACTAGAGTCAAAGCGAGTCGCTGTGTTGACGCCAAACGATGTCGAGGCGCTGGGGAATCTTCCATTAGCCGCGTAATACTCGACTACCGTTGTCTTGGCTTCTGCCATTGCTGCCAGCGGCTCAGACAATTTGGAACGTACAATGTAATCCTGGTAAGCCGGCAGCGCGATAGCAGCCAGAATGCCGACGATCGCGATAACGATCATCAGTTCGATAAGGGTAAAGCCCTGTTGCGCTTTCTTTTGAATTGTCACAATACTTCTCCACGTTGAGTTACACCACGCACCGCTGCTAGTTTTACTTTCCCAATACGGTACGCGCTATTTGCAAGAGAGGGTAAGCAGGTAGCGTGCCAACAACACGATAGATGCAACAATAATTTTTTTAAGTCTTTAATATCAATTAATTACAGCGTGGTAGCAATTCAGATCGAGGCATCGTGTCACTGCGATCAGCAACGTGCGATCTGACCCGCAGCGTAACAATGTGACAATTTTTGTCGCATATCGCGAATTAACGTCGCTGCACTCAGGAGCCAAAGAGCCACCGCAGGGCAATAGCGCACTGGCTCACAGATCAGCGTCGAATACCCGGAAAATCTACAACTAACCTGGAAGCCTTGTTGCCGCTACAAGGGCAGTGGTTTAGTCTGTTTTCACAATATCGGTGTCACAGGTGCTGCTATGGATAATCGTCGAACAAAAATTGTTATCAACAAGAAATTCCAGTATCAGCACTCGCTGTTGATCGTGGCAGTAGCGGTGCTGCTGGTCAATGCGTTCATCATTGTGCGTATGCTTTTCCCGGGAGCACAGCCCCTTGATCTGTCCACCCCCATGGCTTTTGGGGTGGCGGCAGCTGAGCTCGTCCTCATCGTCGCTATCTGGTATGGCTGCCTCAAGGCTAGCCATCGTATTGCCGGACCCGTGTTTGTCATCGAGCGCGAAGTGTCGAGACTGGGCACCGGCGACCTCAATGCCTCGATTATGTTGCGCGATAACGACATGTTCCGGGCCGAGGCACAAACAATGAACGAAAGCTTTGACGCACTGCGCAGTCGCATCGCGACGATCAAAGAAATCTGTGATCAGCTGGAAGGCGCACTTGCCAGTGGTGCAGACGTCGCTCCATTGGTCGACAAGCTGAAGACCGAAATCTCGCAATTCACTCACAATAGCAACGCTTGACAACCAGGTACCGGGACAACATTAAGCGGTGCCTGACACAGTGAGCTCAAGCAGAGGGTTTACCCTTATTGAACTGATGGCCGTGGTCGCCATCATCAGTATTCTGGCGATGGTCGCCATGTCTTCTTACTCAGACTTCCTGACACGCAGTAAAATCGGTGAGGGCATGGTGTTTGCGGCAGAAGCGAAAACCGCTGTGACCGGTTACTACTATGATACCCAGGAACTGCCGCAGAACAATCGCCAGGCAGGTCTGCCTGAACCGAATTCCTATGACAGGCACGAATACATCCGTAAACTGGCACTGTCCACTACTGAACCCTTTGGCGTTGTTACCATCACCTTTAAACTCACCGGCACCAAAGAGGATAGGAAGACGCTGCAATTCATTCCCGCAACGCGCAATGGCAAGGTGAGCTGGACGTGCCTGCCACCGGAGGAGAACGGCGTCGACGTGAGCAAGGTGCCGGCGAACTGCCGGGGCTAATAGTCTGCCGGGGCTGGTTACTGCGTATAACAAAGTGCATAGTAGGACGGCGCTACGCGCAAGCGAGTGAGATGCGCCCGGTTCCGCGCCGCCCCAGCTGGCCTGCAGTACAGATTGGTAAAATTTGCCTCTAATCAGTGGCTGCCTCAAAGTTAATCGTTGGTTATAATGATTCCCCTAAGTAAAACAATGTGTTATCGCAACAGTCTCATGTGAGACGGGAGCCGGGGCTACATGAACGATAAAGCAATTGGGCAACTCAGTGGTTTGGCTGGACGCCTTGTAGCCGAGTCACTGATCAGCGCCCAACATGCTGTCGAAGCACAAAAAGAAGCCTCTCTCGAGCGCATGCACTTCGTGCAATACCTGGTAGAGCGCAAGAACGTTGACGGCTGGCGTGTCGCGGAAGTGGCTTCACAGGAATTCGGCGTGCCGCTGATTGATATACTAGCGATCAACACCGATACGCTACCGGTTGGCCTGGTCGAACCATCGCTGGTTATCAAGCACCATGCACTACCTCTTTTTCGCCGCGGCAATCGTCTGTTCATCGCTGTCTCAGACCCCACCAATCTGGCGGCCCTCGACGAAATCAAGTTTCATACCGGCATCAACACCGACGCCATACTGGTTGAAGAAAGTGCACTCAGTAAGGCGCTGGCCAAGTGGGCCGAGTCGCAGGACTCGCTCACCGACGGACTGGATGGGCTGGACGCCTCAGACTTGGACGATGTCGACATCACCATGGGTGGCGACCCGGGTGAAGCGGACGACGGTAACGAGTCCGTTGACGAAACGCCCATTGTGCGCTTTATCAACAAGGTGCTGATCGATGCGATTAAGCAAGGCGCATCGGATATCCACTTCGAACCCTATGAAAAGTCCTACCGGGTGCGTTTTCGAACCGACGGCATATTGCAGGTTGTGGTCAGGCCGCCACGCAATCTCGCGCCGCGACTTGCAGCACGCTTGAAGGTCATGTCACAGATGGATATTTCAGAACGCCGCCTGCCGCAGGACGGTCGCATACAAATGAAGCTATCCCGCAACCGAGCGATCGATTTCCGGGTCAACACCCTGCCCACTCTGTGGGGTGAAAAAATCGTCCTGCGGATTCTCGATCCAAGCAGTGCGCAAATGGGCATTGATGCGCTGGGGTATGAGCCAGCACAGAAAGAAATGTACATGAAAGTACTCAACCAGCCGCAGGGTATGATCCTGGTCACCGGCCCGACGGGCTCGGGAAAAACCGTCTCGCTGTATACCGGCCTCAACATTTTGAACACCGCGGAACGCAATATTTCCACCGCAGAAGACCCGGTGGAGATTAACCTCGAAGGCGTCAACCAGGTTCACGTGAACCCCAAAGTCGGATTGAACTTTGCCGAAGCGCTGCGCTCGTTCCTGCGCCAGGATCCGGACGTCATCATGGTGGGGGAGATTCGCGACCTCGAGACGGCAGAAATCGCCATTAAGGCTGCGCAAACCGGTCACCTGGTCCTATCCACACTGCACACCAATAGCGCGTCGGAGACCATCACACGTTTGCTCAATATGGGCGTTCCGGCGTTCAACGTGGCCTCCTCAGTGAACCTGATCATCGCCCAGCGACTGGCACGGCGATTGTGCAAGCACTGCAGGCTGCCGGCCGACGATATCCCGCACGCCACGCTGCTGGCAGAAGGTTTCACAGAGGCAATGCTGGGGTCCGCGACCATTATGCAAGCCGTCGGCTGCAAGGAGTGTAATGCCGGCTATAAAGGCCGGGTGGGCATTTACGAAGTCGTCAAGATCACGCCTTCTATTTCCAAAATAATTATGGAACAGGGTAACTCGCTGCAAATTGGCGCGCAGGCGCGGGCAGAGGGTTTCCACGATTTACGCATGGCCGCTTTGACAAAAGTAGCCGAAGGTATGACCAGTCTGGAAGAGGCCAATCGCATCACGGTTGACTGATCCAAAGACGCAGTGACAGAGGCATAGAAGGCAATGGCTACAAGCGCGATCAAGAATGATATTTTCACCTGGAGCGGCACCGACAAGTCCGGCCATGCCAGCAAAGGAGAGATTGAGGCGACCAGTCAGGCTATGGCCAAGGCGCAACTGCGTCAGCAAGGTATCAAGCCGAAAAGCGTACGCAAAAAAGCGAAGCCGCTGTTTGGAGGTCAGGGCAAACCGATCAAGGCCGCCGATATTGCAATTTTCACACGCCAACTCGCCACCATGCTCAAGGCCGGTGTGCCGCTGGTACAGAGTTTTGAGATCGTCGAGGATGGACTCGAGAAGCCTCGCATGAAGACGCTTGTAAAGTCCGTCAGAAACGACGTCGCATCGGGCAGCGGACTGGCACATTCCCTGGCCAAACACCCACGACATTTCGACGATCTGTTCTGCAGTCTGGTCGGCTCCGGTGAAGACTCAGGAACACTGGAGGTCATGCTGGACCGCGTGGCGACCTACAAGGAAAAAACAGAACAGTTAAAAGCCAAGATCAAAAAAGCCATGACCTACCCCACCGCTGTGGTGTGTATCGCCCTGATCGTATGCGGAATCCTGCTGATCAAAGTGGTGCCGGTTTTTGCTAACACCTTCCAGAGTTTCGGGTCTGAACTGCCCGCGTTCACACAGTTCGTGATGACTATTTCGGATTTCGTAATCGCGTGGTGGTTTGTCATGCTGATTGGCATTATCGCCATTATTTTTGCCTTTCGAGAGATCAAGCTGCGCTCTGTGGCGTTTTCAGAATGGCTGGACAAGGCGGCATTGCGAACGCCGGTTGTGGGCGGAATCGTGCATGATGCCGTCATTGCACGTTTCTCCCGTACCTTGGCCACGACATTTGCAGCAGGTGTACCGCTGGTGGACGCACTCAACTCCACCGCAGGCGCTGCCGGCAACTCAGTGTATGCCAAGGCCATTCGGCGCATCCGCGACGATGTCACCACCGGTACCACGCTGTACAACTCCATTAAATCCACTGGCCTGTTCCCCAATATGCTGCTGCAAATGGTCTCCATCGGAGAGGAGTCCGGTGCATTGGATGAGATGCTCGATAAGGTCGCCACCCATTACGAGGAAGCGGTAGACAATGCGGTAGACAGCCTTAGCTCGCTGATGGAGCCACTTATTATGTCGGTTCTCGGCGTGCTGGTAGGTGGGTTGATGATTGCCATGTACCTGCCCATCTTCATGTTGGGATCGGTGATCTAACATCTCAATACGACAGAGGCGATAGCTCCATGCCAGAAACAGTGGTACCCATAGGTCTGCTTTGTGCGGGCCTGTTGGCCCTCGGGTTGCTGGTGGGCAGCTTCCTCAATGTGGTTATTTACCGTCTGCCATTAATGATGGAGGCGCGGTGGCGCCGGGATTGCTGCGAGTTACTGGAAGTCGAGCCGGAGAAGCAGGAAGCGTCGCTCAATCTGGCAACGCCTAATTCCCATTGCCCGCAGTGCAAGACGGCTATTAAGCCCTGGCAGAACATTCCTGTACTCAGCTATCTGCTGCTGGGCGGCAAGTGCAGCAACTGCGAGGGTGCAATATCTCCTCGGTATCCCATCGTCGAGTTGGTCACCGGCCTGATGACCCTCGCGCTGGCCTGGTTTTTCGATCTTTCGCCCGCACTGCTGGGCGCTGCACTGCTCACCTGGTCATTGATTGCGCTCACCATGATCGATGTGGACCACCAGTTATTGCCCGATGACATCACTCTACCGCTGATATGGCTGGGCCTGCTGTTCAACCTGAGCGCCACCTATGTCAGCCTTGGTGATGCAGTGATAGGCGCGATGGCCGGTTACCTCATACTGTGGGTCATCTACCAGGCATTCAGGTTGCTGACCGGCAAGGAAGGCATGGGGTATGGCGATTTCAAACTGCTTGCAGCACTGGGCGCCTGGCTGGGCTGGCAGATGCTGCCGGAGATTATCCTGCTATCTTCGCTGGTGGGCGCAATCAGCGGTATCGCTTTGATGGCCATCAAACGGCGCGGCAAAGAGATTCCTATTCCGTTTGGACCCTATCTAGCCATAGCAGGCTGGATAGCACTGTTGTTTGGAGACGGCTTCTACGGCTCCGTGTTTGCCAGGTTCGGCATTCACCTGACATGAGCACCTGACTTGCGCCTCGTCGTAGGCATTACCGGCGGTATCGGCAGCGGCAAATCTGCCGCTACACGTCGCTTTGAAGAACACGGCATCACGGTGGTGGATGCGGACGTCGTCGCCCGGATTATCGTCGAGCCGGGCAAGCCCGCACTGGCTGCCATCGCCGACCACTTCGGCAACGACATCCTGCAACAGGATGGCGCGCTGGATCGCGCCGCGTTGCGCCATCGTGTGTTCTCCGACGCATCCGAACGCCGCTGGCTGGAACAGCTGACCCACCCCCTGATCGGCCAGGAAATTGTCGACCAAATCGGCGCGTCGCGCAGCCTCTATACCGTGTTAAGTTCTCCGCTATTACTGGATACCAGCCAGAAATCACTGACTGATTGCGTGGTAGTAGTTGATGCGCCAGAGGACTTGCAGTTACAGCGCACCGTAGCGCGAGACAGCAATGACGAAGCGCAGGTGAAACGTATCATGGCCGCGCAAATGGGGCGTGATGAGCGCTTACAGCGAGCAGACATCGTGATTGATAACAGCGGTTCACTTGATGACCTGAACCTTCAGGTGGATGAATTACACAAAGAGTTTGTGATGCGCGCAGAGGCCAGCCGCTAGGGAATGAATAATTTTTCCACCGCCTCGATAATGGGCTTATTGGCAGCGGGAAATGCGTAGCGCTTCAATTCCTGCGCTGACACCCATGCCATCGGCTGGCCCTCCAGCGGTCTTGCCTCACCCCTGAATTCCCACACCATATGCACTTCCAGTATGACTGCCTTGTCGCCGTAATCATGGCGCACTTCCAGCAGCGCGGTGGTGCGGCCGACCTCTATGCCAAGCTCTTCATGCAACTCCCGCTGCAGAGCATCCAGAAGCGACTCACCCTGTTCTATCTTGCCGCCAGGGAACTCCCAGAGATCACCCTGATGGGCATCAGCTGCGCGCCGGGTTATGAGTATTTTACGATTTGCATCCAGAATGACACCAACCGCCACACGCAGTATTGGCATTCAGGTGCGGTATTCGGCGTTGATGCGCACATAGTCATAGGAAAAGTCCGTGGTCCAGATGGCGGTTGACGCATTACCCCGATCCAGTTCTACGCGGATAACAATCTCCTCGGACCCCATAGCGGCAACGCCCTGCGCTTCGGTATAGGTGGCTGCACGGCATCCGCCCTCGGCAATCAGCACCTCGTTCAGATACAAGGCTATCCGGTCAACCTCCAGATCGGGCAGATCGGATCGACCGATGGCTGCGAGCAAGCGCCCCCAGTTGGGATCACTGGCAAACAGCGCCGTTTTTACCAACGGCGAGTGCGCAATGGTATAGGCCACATCGAGGCATTCCGCCTCTGTTTTGCCACCGTTCACCGCTACCGTCACAAACTTGCTAGCGCCCTCTCCGTCACGGACGATGCCATGTGCGAGTCCGATACAGACTTCCTCCACAGCGTCGCGCAGCGCCAGATATAACGCGGAGGTGCGATCACTAATCGGTTCGATATCCGCCGCGCCGGTAGCCAGCAGCAGACAGGCATCGTTGGTAGACGTATCGCCGTCTATCGTAATGCGGTTGAAAGAACGCTCGACCACCTCACTCAGCATCTCCTGCAAAAGCGCCAATTCTACTGCAGCATCAGTGGCCAGAAACGCCAGCATTGTGGCCATATTCGGGCGGATCATACCTGCGCCCTTGGCAATTCCAGTGACCACAAAGTCGTGGCCAGCGCAGTTGAAACGCACCGATAATGCCTTGGGGCGTGTATCCGTAGTGAGAATGCCTTGCGCCGCCTCCATCCAACCGTCATCCGCGAGGCCCGCAAAGGCCGCCGGTATTGCCTGCTCTATTTTTTGCACCGGCAGCGGCTCACCAATGACACCGGTAGAAAAAGGCAGAACGCAGGCCTTCTGCACGCCGACAAACATTGCGACTGCCCCCGCGCAGTCGCGGGCAGCAGCGATGCCGCCGGCGCCGGTGCCCGCATTCGCATTGCCAGTATTGATCAATAAATATCGCGGCTGGTGCGAGCAGGCGTGCAGATTTTCACGCGCCACAATGACTGGCGCGGCGCAAAACGCATTGCGGGTAAACACAGCGGCGCAACAGGTTCCTGCCGCTACCTCTATCAGTACCAGATCCTTGCGACCGGGTGTCTTGATGCCAGCGGATACGGTGCCGAGGCGTATGCCCGGAACCGCTTGTATTGGCGCCAACGTGCCAGGCCCAACGGCCATCAGCGAGATGCGCTATAGAAGGAAAACATCGCGCTCACAGTTTGCCGTGGCACTGCTTGTACTTCTTACCGCTGCCGCAGGGGCAGGGCTCATTGCGCCCGACCTTGGGCTGATCGCGCATATAGGTCTGGGGTATCATGGGTTTATCGGCTTCATGCTCCTGCGCCTCGCCCGTCATGCCCGGAGCGGCGGCGTGCTGGAAATCCAACTGCTCTCGGGCAGCGGCTTCTCGCCTCTTTTTCTCGATAGCCTCCGCTTCGTCGGGTCGCTGGATTTGCACATGGCTGAGGAATTTGATGACCTCGTATTTAAGGTTCACCAGTAACTGCTCGAACAGCTGGAACGACTCGCGCTTGTATTCCTGCTTGGGGTTTTTCTGCGCGTAGGCTCGCAGGTGAATACCCTGGCGCAGGTGGTCCATGGTGGCCAAGTGCTCCTTCCACAGATTGTCGAGCACCTGCAACATGATTTGCTTCTCTATGCGCTGCATATCGGGACCGACGTCAGCACACTTGGCATCATAAGCCGCCTGTATGGCATCGGCTATTTTTTCCCGCAGGGCTTCCTCATGCAGTTTGTCGTCCTCATCAAGCCACTTTTGCAGGGGCAATGAAATGGCGAACTCGCCCTCCAGTGCCTTCTCAAGTCCGGCAACATCCCACTGCTCTTCCACGCTCATTGGAGGAATGTAACTGTCGACGGCCTGCGCCACTACGTCGCGCCGAATGGCAATGATAGTGTCGGAGATATCGGATTCTGTCAGCAGATCATCGCGCTGCTGGTAGATGATCTGGCGCTGGTCATTGGCGACATCGTCGTATTCCAGCAATTGCTTGCGAATGTCGAAGTTGCGGCCTTCCACTTTACGCTGGGCCTTTTCGATTGCGTTTGACACCATACGGTGCTCAATAGCCTCGCCTTTCTCCATCCCCAGCGCCTGCATAAAGCCCTTTACCCTGTCAGAGGCAAAGATGCGCATCAGGTTGTCTTCCATGGAAAGATAAAAGCGGGAGACTCCCGCGTCGCCCTGACGACCCGCGCGTCCGCGCAGCTGATTATCGATGCGGCGCGATTCATGGCGCTCCGTACCGAGAATATGCAGCCCGCCTGCCGCCAGCACCTGGTCGTGTCGCTTCTTCCAGGCCTCTCGCACTCGGGCCTGCTCCTGCGCATCAATGTCACCCAGCGCAAGCAGTTCCGCCTCTAGACTGCCACCGAGCACAATATCGGTGCCGCGCCCGGCCATGTTGGTCGCAATAGTGACCACGCCAGGACGGCCCGCCTGGGCGATAATATCCGCTTCCTGCTCGTGGTACTTGGCATTCAGTACCTTGTGCTCAACCTTACCCTTGGTAAATCGCGTCGACATCGCCTCCGAGGTCTCTACCGATGCCGTGCCGACCAGCACAGGTGCTCCCTTTGCCATGCATTCCTTCACATCCGCTACAATGGCATCAAACTTTTCTTCCATCGTGAGATAGACCAGGTCATTCAGATCGTTGCGCTGCTGTGGCACGTTAGTGGGGATAACCAAGACTTCCAACCCGTAAATCTGGCGAAATTCAAAAGCCTCTGTATCGGCTGTACCGGTCATGCCCGCGAGCTTGTGATACAAGCGGAAGTAATTCTGGAATGTGGTGGATGCGAGCGTCTGGCTTTCGCTCTGGATGAAGACACCTTCCTTCGCCTCGATGGCCTGGTGGAGTCCCTCTGACAAACGCCTCCCCGCCATGGTGCGCCCGGTGTGCTCATCAATCAGCACCACCTGATTATCCTGTACGATGTATTCAACATCTTTGTGGTACATCGCATGGGCGCGCAAACCCGAGTAGACGTGGTGTAGCAAATTGAGATTGGTAGCCCCGTATAGGTTATCGCCCCCTTCCAGCAGGCCCTCGCTAATCATCAACTCTTCAATGTACTCGTGCCCGGTTTCAGTCAACTCCACCTGTCGCTGCTTTTCGTCGATGCTGTAGTGTCCGGCCTCACCTTCTGTATCCATGCGCAGCAGGGGAATCATACGATTGATGCGACGGTAGAGCTCCGAGCTATCCTCAGACGCGCCGGAAATAATCAGCGGCGTGCGCGCCTCGTCAATCAAAATGGAATCAACTTCGTCAACGATAGCCAGGCCAAGCCCTCGCGACATGCGCTCGTCCAGTGAAAACGCCATATTGTCGCGCAGGTAATCAAACCCGAACTCATTATTGGTACCGTAGACGATATCGGAACTGTAAGCCGCGCGTTTCTCTGCGGAAGTCTGTCCCGACCGCACCACGCCGAACGACACACCGAGGAAATTATACAGCGGGCCCATCCAATGGGCATCGCGGTTTGCCAGGTAGTCGTTGACAGTGATGAGGTGAACGCTTTCACCGCCCAAAGCATTGAGATAGGCCGGCAGAGTCGCCACCAGCGTCTTGCCCTCCCCCGTGCGCATTTCAGCGATTTTACCCTCGTGCAGGGCCATGCCCCCGATCAACTGTACATCAAAATGTCGCAGCCCGAGCACCCGCTCACCCGCCTCACGAACCACGGCAAAGGCTTCCGGGAGAATACTGTCGAGGCCATCTCCTTGGGCCAGGCGGGCCTTGAACTCGTCGGTTTTGGCCGCCAGCTGGGTATCATCCAACGCTTTTATGTCGTCTGCGAGGGCGTTGATCTGCTTGACCACTTTACCCATGCGTTTCAGCTGGCGACTATTGCGCGTGCCGAAAAGGTTATTCAGAGTTTTACTTAACATGGTGATTCATCGTCTTGGAAAAAGAGGGATCTGCCCGGTACAACCGAACAGATGGCGCAAACATGCAACGTTTGCGGCTCAGGGCTGCGTGCGGGCCACGTAGCTGGCGGGGTCGACTGAACGACCGTTTTTGTAGATTTCATAGTGCACGTGATTACCGGTGGCTCGCCCGCTGGAACCCATCAAAGCGATAGTCTCTCCTTTGCGCACGATGTCACCGGGGGTGACCAAATTTTCCTTATTATGTGAATAACGCGTTACGTAATCACCGCCATGGGAGATCTCAACAGTGTTCCCATAAGCGCCCTCACGTCCAGCCCAGGTCACTACCCCTGACGCCACCGCTACAATCTTGGAGCCCGGCTTGCCGGCAAAATCAAGTCCCGTATGCATGGAACGCTTGCCGCTGATCGGGTCGGTGCGCCAACCATAGCGCGATGACATGTAGCCGCCTGTTACTGGCTTTCCCGACAGCACAGACTGCTCCTGCCACTTACTGTTGGTGAGCAGAGACTCGAGCATCTCCAACTGCTGCTCACGATTGTCGAGGTGTGACTCGAAGCGGCTCAATTCACTGCTCAGATCTATCGATTTCAGGTCGACACTCATCTCGTTCGATGCCGGGCCGCCCATAGCCGGGGCCTGACTGAAATCGAATTCGCCCTCTTCCAGATCGGCGACCGTGGTGAGGTGCTGACCCAATGCATCCAATCGGGTCATCCTGGCCTCCAGTTCCGCCAGGTTGAGTGTCATCGCCTGCAATTGACGCTGTGTCAACCGTGCGAAGTCACCCGCAGGTTGCCGGGATTCACGTTGCGTTGCGTCCAGTGCCTCGCCACGCTCGGCGCGCGAACCGCTCTCCTGCCCGGCCATGAAACCGGAAGCGGCCAATCCAATCGGCAATCCTAAACAACACAGCGACAGCAGCGCGCGCGACCAGCGACTCAGCTCTATGGAACGCGAACCACCATGCTTTCGACTAATAAAAATGACTTTCATTCATTCTTCACTGACAGGCAGGTGAAACATGGAATAACCGAGCGACTATGCCAGAGACTGCGGGAAATTACCAGATCGGCGCTGCCTCGGCCGATCACAGGATCGAGCTCCGGCAGCGCAGTCTGGAAGGCGCTATACAAGGGGGCGCAGGCGGGGAACCGACACCCCCGCTGCTCTCGATATCCGGCTCAAGGCCTTTAACGGAGCAAAGGGGCAGAGATTAGCGGCCTAGTCCGCCTGGCGGCGCAGGAAAGCGGGAATATCGAAATAATCCTCACCCGTATTACCGCCGGCGGCAGCACCTGCCCCTCCGGCCGACCGACCTGAATTACGCATCGCCGGGGGTCGGTCAAACTTGCTGTAATCCGGCTCCAGCTCGGGGTCGATGGCCGCCGTTTTGGGCACTCCGTCGACAATTTGCAGGGGTATACGCACGGCCTGGCTGCCAAGCCCTGTCGCTACTACAGTCACCTTGATCTCTTCCGACATGGTCGGATCGATAACCGTCCCAACAACCACTGTTGCGTCCTCAGAAGCGAACTCTTCGATGGTCTCACCAACCTCCGAGAACTCACCCAGCGACAGGTCGAAGCCCGCCGTGATATTAACCAGTATGCCGCGGGCTCCTGCCAGATTGATATCGTCCAGTAGCGGGCTGCTGATAGCCTTTTCAGCGGCCTTGCGTGCTCGGTTTTCGCCCTTCGCGTAGCCCGTGCCCATCATCGCCATGCCCATCTCAGACATCACAGTACGCACGTCCGCAAAGTCGACGTTGATCATGCCCGGACGAATAATCAGGTCGGCAATACCCTGAACGGCACCCAGCAATACGTCATTGGCTTCACGGAAGGCATCCAGCAGGCTGGTATTCTTGCCCAACACTTCCAGCAGCTTCTCATTGGGAATGGTGATCAGTGAGTCGACATGCTGCTCCAATTCGGCCAGGCCTTCCTGCGCAATACTTAGCCGCTTCTTACCTTCAAACGCAAAGGGACGAGTCACCACTGCAACCGTGAGGATGCCGAGTTCACGCGCCACTTCCGCCACCACCGGAGCGCCACCGGTGCCAGTGCCGCCACCCATACCCGCAGTGATAAACACCATGTCGGCACCGCGCAGGGCATCGGCGATACGCTCGCGATCTTCCATTGCCGCCGCGCGACCAATCTCAGGATTGGCACCTGCACCCAGACCTTTAGTGATATCGCCACCCAACTGCAGCACGGTCTTGGACGCAACGTCCGAGAGTGCCTGGGCGTCGGTATTGGCGCAGATAAAATCCACACCTTCCACGTTGTTTTCGATCATGTGTTTGACAGCATTGCCTCCCCCGCCGCCTATCCCGATAACTTTGATAACTGCATTGGATCGAACAGTATCGATTAGTTCAAACATAGTCTTACTCCCCTTTTATTTAACGCGCCGCGCTCTCACGCAACCCCTTCACAACAACACTACAACTACAAAACGACTAAAAATTACTCTGCAACCAGGCCTTGATCCGACCCCAAAAACCCTCGGAAGAACTGCCCGGCTTGGCCGAGGAGCCCGATGTGTTTTCAGGACGATGCATATTTCCGTACTGCAATAATCCCACGCTGGTGGCGTAAATCGGATTGCGCACGATATCGTTGAGGCCACGCACCGTTTGCGGATAACCCACGCGCACCGGCATGTGAAAAATCTCCTCGGCAAGCTCGACCACACCTTCCATCTTGGCGGTGCCACCTGTCAGGACAATGCCAGCAGGGACCAAATCTTCATAACCGCTGCGCCGCAACTCCGCCTGCACCAGCGTGAATAGCTCGTCGTAGCGCGGCTCAACTACTTCGGCCAGAGACTGCCTGGACAGATCCCTGGGGGGGCGGTCGCCGACGCTGGGTACTTTGATGGTGTCATCCGCGCCAGCCAGTTGCGTCAAGGCGCAGGCGTATTTGATCTTGATCTCCTCAGCGTGCTGGGTCGGGGTGCGCAGCGCCATGGCAATATCATTGGTCACCTGGTCGCCAGCGATAGGGATAACGCCGGTATGGCGAATCGAGCCTTCAGTAAAAATGGCGATATCAGTGGTACCGCCCCCAATATCGACCATGCACACACCCAACTCGCGCTCATCGTCGGTCAACACCGAATAACTGGAGGCGAGCTGTTCGAGAATAATTTCCTCGACTTCCAAGCCACAGCGCCGAATACATTTCTCTATGTTTTGCGCCGCGTTCACGGCACAGGTCACCAGATGCACTTTGGCCTCCAGGCGCACGCCCGACATACCCAGTGGCTCCTTGATACCTTCCTGATTATCGATAATGTATTCCTGCGGGAGGATATGCAGAATTTTCTGGTCAGCCGGGATCGCCACTGCCTGCGCCGCATCGATAACGCGTTCCAGGTCGGCGCGATAGACCTCTTTGTCCTTGATGGCCACAATGCCATGGGAATTGAGGCTGCGAATGTGGCTGCCGGCAATACCAACATAGACAGAGTGAATCTGGCATCCCGCCATCAGTTCGGCCTCTTCAACCGCGCGCTGAATGGACAGTACAGTGGATTCAATATTCACCACCACGCCCTTCTTCATCCCCTTGGAGGGGTTAGAGCCAATACCAATAATTTCGATACTGCCGTCCAGCCCGATCTCTCCGACGATAGCCACCACTTTGGAGGTACCGATGTCGAGACCAACGATTAGCTTTTTATCCTGCGCGCTGCCCATGGCAGAGTCTCCCATTCACTTTCCGCTGCATACTTATAGTCCCGCCATGTGCGACGGATCCGCCCCTGTAGGCTCTTTAAACGCCACAGCAATTCCACTTTCGTAACGCAAGTCCACACGTGCAACATCCGCCGCGCGCACCGCCAGCTCTGTGCGATAAATGCCCACGAAGCGCTCCATGCGGCCGAGGAACTTGTCGTTGCCGAGATTGAGCAGCATGCCACCTGTCAATACCGCTTCCATCTGGCCGCGCTCGTCGACGGCGAGTTGCAGCACCGCGAGGTTCAGCGGCGCCAGGATCTCCACCAGTCGCTGATACTTGTCTACTAGCGACTGCGCAGAACCCTTGGGACCTTGCAGCTGCGGCAGCGAAGCCCAATCGCCCCCCTTATCTGAACGAAACACGCCGCCCTCGTGATTCAAAAATCCGTCCGCACCCCAGCGGGCGATAGGCAATTCCTCCACCACGTGGATCTCCAGCGCGTTGGGCCATTTGCGGCGCACCGTCGCCTCATAGATCCAGGGCAACCCTTCCAACTGACGCCGTATCTGCTGCAAGTCAGCCTTGAGGAAGCCACCGGCAAGGCCCGGCTGCACCATATCCTGTACCGCTTGTGCCTGCGTATGCTCCAGCTCGCCGGTAACGCTGATGCGCTGCACCGGCAGACTTTGTACCGTGACAAAGGCCTTCAGACCTGCCGTCAGGACGACTGCCGCTCCGAGTAGAATTAACAAGCGGTTCAACCAGGCAGAAGACTGACCGGAAGCCTTCGGCGTGGCCACGGTATTGCGTGTCGCCCCCTGCGGTGCTCGACGCCCACGCGTTTTCACATCAGGCCTTTTCGATGCCCGCACCGAGTTCTTGCCGGAGGGCTTGGTGTTGGGGTTCTTTGCAGCTCTGCGTAATGTCATACCCATGCTACCGCCCCCCCTGCAAGCTCAATTCCACGATCCGCTGCACCAATGCAGGGATCGGCATTCCCGCAGCGGCGGCCGCCATGGGCACGAGACTATGTGACGTCATGCCAGGGACAGTGTTCACTTCCAACACTATGAAGCGGCCCGCGGCATCACGCATAACATCTACCCTGCCCCACACAGAACATCCCAGTGAATGAAACGCGCGCAGCGAGAGCGCCGCAATTTCTACTTCCTCGCTCTGCGTCAAACCGCTGGGGCAGTGGTATCGCGTATCATTGGAAATATACTTGGCCTCGTAATCATAAAACTCGTTGTCTGTCTCCAGACGAATGGAAGGCAGCGCCTGATCGCCCAAAATGGCCACCGTGTATTCCGGCCCGGCAATGAACTGCTCGGCCAGCACATCGGCTGAATATTGGCTGGCCAGCTGAAACGATTTGCGCAGGCCGCTGGCGCTGTCCGCAATACTCATACCGATGCTCGAACCTTCGCAGGCGGGCTTCACGAACACTTTGTCAAAGCGATCGATAACCGCCTGCCAATCAGTCCCTGCATGCAGCATCACGAAGCCGCCTGTCGCAACGCCGATACCCTGCCATACCTGCTTGCTGCGCTGCTTGTCCATCGCCAACGCTGAACCCAGCACATCCGAACCGGTGTAGGGAATTTCCAGCATCTGCAGCGCACCCTGCATGCTCCCGTCTTCGCCCCCCGGCCCATGCAGAATAATGAATGCAATACTCACGTCGATCAGTTGAGCTATCCAGTCAGGCGCGGATGGATCGACTGCGACCACGCGCATCCCGAGCGACTGCAGAGCTTCGATGACAGTCCTGCCGCTATTCAGTGACACCTCGCGCTCAGCAGAGCTGCCGCCCAGCAGTACGGCAATTTTTGTATCGCGCAGTTGATCAATGCTCATAGCAATTTCCCCTGCTTGATATACAAGGTGCTCAAATCCTGGGCTAGTCGCGACACCGTGCCGGCTCCCTGCGTGACCACAACATCGCCGTCCTGTACGATCGTGCTCAGCAACTCAGGGACATCTTCTATCCGTTCGGCGAAGATCGGCTCCACCTGACCGCGCTGGCGAATACTGCGCGTGAGACTGCGGCTGTCTGCACCGGGAATTGCCGCTTCACCAGCGGGGTACACATCCAGTAACACCAAGACCTCGCAACCTGATAACACCGCCACGAAATCTTCATACAGGTCGCGCGTGCGCGTATAACGGTGCGGCTGATAGACCATCACCACACGGCGCTCGGGCCACGCCTGACGCACTGACTCCAACGTCGCGCGCACCTCGGTAGGATGGTGTCCGTAATCGTCGACCAGTTCAGCAGTGCCGCCGGGAAAGGTGAGCTCACCCAAGCGGGTAAAGCGACGGCCCACTCCGGCAAACGTTGCCAACCCCTGTTGGATGTGCGCATCCTCCACGCCCTCATCACAGGCCACCGCCACTGCCGCCGCTGCATTGAGTACGTTGTGCGTGCCAGGCATATTCAAGTTGATGGCAAGAGGCAGCGCGTCTCCCGGCCGTATCACGGTAAAAGCAGTACTCATTCCGTTGCGTTGCATGTCACTGACGCGGTAATCAGCGTCCTCGGCAAAGCCGTAGGTAATCACCTGACGGGCAATCTCCGGCAACATTCCACGCACTACCGGATCGTCAATACACATCACCGCAACACCGTAGAACGGTAAATTATGCAGAAACTCCAGATAGGTCCTTCGCATCTGCGTGAAGTCGCCACCGTAAGTTTCCATATGATCAGCTTCGATATTGGTCACCACCGTGACCATCGGCTGCAAATGCAGGAACGACGCATCACTCTCGTCGGCTTCAGCAACAAGGATACGACCCGCGCCCAGTTGAGCGTTACTGCCGACGCTATTGACCAGCCCTCCGATGACGAAGGTTGGGTCCATACCAGCCTCGCCGAAAATGGCAGCGATCAAGCTGGTGGTCGTTGTCTTGCCGTGCGTACCGGCCACCGCGATGCCATGTCGGTAGCGCATCAACTCCGCCAGCATCTCAGCCCGCGGCACGACTGGAATTCTGGCGGTACGTGCGGCGATCACCTCGGGATTGTTCTCATCAACCGCGCTGGATGACACCACCACATCGGCTGCGCCAACATTTTGTGCTGCATGCCCGACAAAAATCTCCACACCGCGCGCGGCCAGTCGTTCGGTTACCGGGCTGGCCCGCAGGTCGGAACCGGCGACGTTATAGCCGAGATTGACTAACACCTCGGCAATACCACTCATGCCAGAACCGCCTATACCGACCATGTGAATGCGGCGAATACGGCGCATCTCAGGCAGCGGGAAGCTACTGCTGTTGTCACGCATACATCAGCTCCTCGCAATAGTCGCTGACACGGGCAGCCGCATCCGGTATCGCTGCGGCAGAGGCCGCTGCGGCCATCCTGGACAGACGTTGTGGCTCAGCGATAACTGCCTCTAACAGTGTGCATACTGCATCTGCACTCATATCGCTTTGGCGCAGCAAAATTCCGCCACCGCAGTCGGAGAGAGCGCGTGCATTAGCCGTCTGATGGTCGTCGATGGCGTGAGGCAGTGGCACCAGAATCGCGGGGCGCCCCATCACGCATAACTCGGCAATAGTCAGGGCACCGCAGCGACACAGCACCAGATCGGCCCAGGCATAAGCCGCCGCAATATCGTCTATGAAGGGAACAACCGTTACTGTGTCTGACAGCAAGCTACCGTAGCGCTGGCGCACCTCATCGTCATGCCCGGCGCCTGTCTGGTGGCACACCTCCGGAACAGTGCCGCTAGCCGCTAGCAGTTGCGCAATTGCTGCCGGCAAAACCGCGTTAATAGGCTGCGCGCCCAAGCTTCCGCCGAGCACCAGTATGCGCAAAGCTCGTTGGCCCGTATAGTCATAGCGATTGGTCGCAGCCGCTTGCAGCAGTTCGCGGCGCACTGGATTGCCCGCTACGCTGAATGCAATACCCTCGCGGAAAGCTCCGGGGAACCCCGCCACGATTTTGGTAGCCAGCGGCGCCAATAGTCTGTTGGTGCTGCCCGCTACTGCGTTCTGTTCATGAATCAGCAGAGGCTTGCGCAGTAACCAGGCAGCTAACCCCGCTGGGCCCGCCACATATCCACCCATGCCCACCACGCAGCCGGGGGCCCGACGGAACACCAGCCAAAGCGCCTGCACTGAAGCCAGCAGCAGGAAGAACGCGGCAACTATTTTGTGCACTACGCTTTTACCGCGCACCCCGCGCACCGGCAAGCAGTGCAACTCAATTCCGGCTGCGGGCACCACTCGATGCTCGAGTCCACGGTTGGTTCCTATCCACTCAACACGGTAGCCGCGCGACAGCAATTCCGTCGCTACCGCAAGTGCCGGATACACGTGCCCACCCGTACCACCGGCCATCATCAGCACCAGAGGTTTCGACGTCGTCATGACGCTTGCCTCCTGAGTTTAGGCGGATTGCGGTTATCGCGGTCTATGCGCAGCACCAATCCCAACATCGCGCAACATACAACCAGGCTGCTACCGCCGTAGCTGACGAACGGCAGGGTCAAACCCTTGGTGGGCAACAGGCCGGAAGTCACGCCCATGTTGACGAAGGCCTGGCCAGAGAACACCAGCGCAACGCCGTAGCAAATGTATGCTCCAAAGGCATTGTCTGAGCGCAGCGCCCGCAGTCCCGTCCACAGAGTCCTGCCGATTAGGGCGGTGAACAGGCCGATAACAGTGAGCGCCCCAATGAAACCGGTCTCCTCCGCCCAGATACTGAAGACAAAATCTGTGTGTGCCTCAGGCAGGTAAAACAGTTTTTGCACACTGTTGCCCAAACCCACACCGGTCCATTCACCGCGCCCGAAAGCGATCAATGATTGCGTCAACTGGAACCCTGTGTTGTAAGGATCCGCCCAGGGATCGGTATAGGCGGTAAGGCGCTTAACCCGGTAAGGTTCGGAGACAAGCAACACCAGCAAGGCGCCCAGTGCCCCCAACACAACCACCATGAAATGCCCGACCTTCACGCCGGCAAGGAACAACATGCCAAAGGCCGTCGCGGCCACAATGACAGTCGCGCCAAAATCAGGCTCTATCATCAGCAACAATGTTGTCGCAAATAGCACCGTCATCGGCTTGAGAAAGCCTTGCCACTGGTTACGCATCTCATGCTCACGGCGCACCATATAACCCGCGAGGTAGACAACCACTGCGAGCTTGGCAAATTCGGAGGGTTGCACTGTGATCGGCCCCAACGGCAACCAACGCTGACTGCCGTTGACCTCGCGTCCAACACCGGGAATCAGCACCAGAATCAATAACGCCAGCGCGCCAAACAACCACCACCAGCCAGTCGCCTCCCAGAACTCAGTTTTTGTGCAATAGGCTGCCGTGGCCGTCACAATTCCTGCCAACAGATACACAAGATGCCGCTGGCTGTGGTACCAGGAATTCTGGAAGTGCCACTCTGCATACTCGATCGACGCCGAGCTAATTGCGACCAGACCCACCAGCAGTAGGGCCAAACCCAGTAATGCCAGCGTGGTGTCGGGTGCGCCAATGTCGGTAAATCGTTTATCGATGAGTCTCACTGCACACCCTCCGCCAGGCCATTGACCAGCACTGAAAAGGTGTTTCCGCGTTCAACATACCCACTGAACATGTCGAAACTGGCACAGGCGGGCGACAGCAGCACCACATCGCCGCGCTGCGCCTGTTGTGCTGCGACCTGCACCGCTTGCGCCAGCGAAGTCACGCGCTGCACGGACGCCGCACGCGACAAGGCCTGCTCTATCAGCGCCGCGTCCTCGCCGATCAGCAACAGCAGCTTGCAATGGCGAGTTACCGCCTCCTGCAACTGCGAAAAATCTGCCCCCTTGCCCTGACCACCGGCAATCAACAAGACATTGCGCTCGGCACCCAACCCTCGCAGGGCGGCCTCGGCAGCGCCGACGTTAGTGCCTTTGGAATCATTGATGTAGCGCACGCCATCGATCTCGGCGACCAGCTCGCAGCGGTGCGGAAGCCCCTTGAACGTTCGCAGCGTATTCGTCATAGCAGCGATGGGCAGCCCAGCGCAGTGACCCAGCGCGAGCGCAGCGAGGGCATTCGCGACATTGTGGCGACCAGACAGGTTCAACTCAGCGACCGGCATTAGCGCGACGCTACCGTGGCAAAGATACTCGACGCCATCGCGGGAATGCAGGCCAAAGCCATCCGGTTCAGGTTCACCCATACGCCAGCTCATCAACTCGACTTCCGTGCTGCACAGTGAAACAGTGAGCGGAACCGTCAGCAGATCATCCCGGTTAATCACCGCCTTGCCACAGCCATTGAAGATACGGTGTTTGGCCAGACGGTATTCGGCCATGTCGCCGTGGCGGTCGAGATGATCGGCGCTGACGTTCAACACGGCCGCCACTGCCAGACCAAGTCGCTGAGCGCGCTCCAGCTGAAAACTGGACAATTCCAACACATACAGCTGTCGGTCGGAGTCCAGCAGGTCCAGCGCGGGGGTTCCCAGATTGCCGCCCACACCGACGTTAATTTTTGCGTCACGCGCCATTTGGCCCAGTAGTTCAGTCACGGTGGACTTGGCGTTGGAACCGGTAATGCCGACCACAGGTGCTGCTGCCTCACGCATGAAAAGGTCGATGTCACCAATGACCTCAACGCCGGCCGCGAGCGCCTGCTGCACAATATCGTCATCCATTGCTACCCCGGGACTGACAATCATCTCCGCAGCTGCAGCGAAAAGATCTTGTGGATAGTTTCCTGCAAACACTTCAACCGCTGGCATTTCTTTACGCAGCTCTTCTAGCCCAGGAGGCTGCAAGCGCGTATCGACGACGACAAAGGGCAGACCACGCTGCTGCAAATAACGCGCGCAGGAAAGACCGGTAGTACCCAGGCCAACCACTATGCGGTATTCACTGTTTGCCATCTTCTGTGAGGCCAAGTTCATTCTCACCTAGCGCAACTTCAACGTTGCCAGCCCGAACAGGACCAGCATGACCGTGATAATCCAGAAGCGCACAATCACTCGCGGTTCCGGCCAACCTTTCAATTCAAAGTGGTGGTGAATAGGTGCCATACGAAAAATGCGCTTGCCTGTCATCTTGAAAGACGCCACCTGCAGAATCACAGAGACGGTCTCCATTACGAAAATCCCACCCATAATGAAAAAGACAATTTCGTGACGCGTGATAACGGCTACCGTGCCGAGCGCCGCGCCCAGCGCCAATGCGCCAACATCACCCATAAAGACCTGTGCCGGATAGGTGTTGAACCACAGGAAGCCCAGACCGGCGCCGGCTATGCTGCCGCAGAACACCGCCAGCTCACCGCTGCCTGCGATGTAGGGAATATGCAGGTAATTGGCGAAATCCACTCGCCCCGTGAGATAGGCGATAATTCCCAGCGCAGTGCCCACCAGTACCGTCGGCAAAATCGCCAGCCCGTCCAAGCCATCGGTAAGGTTGACCGCGTTGCTGGCACCGACAATCACGAAGTATGCCAACGGGATAAACAGCAGCCCCATGCCCCACGCGAAATCCTTGAAGAAAGGGATGTATAGCTCGGTAGTAACCGGCGTATCGAACGCCAGATAGAGATAGAGTGCTGCTGCCAGTCCTATCAATGACTGCCAAAAATATTTCCAGCGCGCTGGCAAGCCACGAGAATTTTTCTCCACAACCTTGCGATAGTCATCGACCCAGCCCACCGCACCAAATGCGCCTGTCACCAGCAATGCAAGCCAGAGATAGGGATTACTCAGATCACCCCACAACAAGCAGGACGCGGCGATCGCCACGAGCATCAGAGCGCCTCCCATAGTGGGTGTGCCGGCTTTGCTGAGATGGCTCTGCGGCCCGTCGCTGCGCACGGACTGGCCCATCTGGTAAAAATTCAGCCGATGGATCATCGCCGGACCTACCAGCAGCGCGATCATCAGGGCCGTGCCCGCCGCGAGTATTCCGCGCAGTGTCAGATATTGAAATACCCGGAATGCGCTTTCGTGTTGGGTGAGATATTCTGCCAGCAACAATAGCATCGCTCAGTGCTCCTGCGCCGTTAGATGTGGCAACAGCGCGCGCAATAATTGCTCCATACCAGCACTACGCGAACCCTTGATCAGCACCGTATCACCCTCTGAAAACTGCCCATCAAGTAGCGCGAGCGCAGCGCTGCGATCTGCAAAGTAGCGCCCGTTGGCACCGAATGCGTTGACACAAATTTCGAGCTCCGGACCCACGCCCCAGAGTTGTTCGATACCGGCGGCGAGTGCGTAGGCACCTATCTCACGATGAAACTCACCGCTGCTCTCACCCAGTTCTCGCATCGCGCCCAATACCAGGGTGCGGCGACCGGAACACCCCGCCAGCATATCTATTGCTGCGCGGACAGAACCCGGATTGGCGTTGTAGCAATCATCGATAATGACGGCGCCCTGCGGTGAGCGCATTGAACACAATCGACCGTCTACTGGCTGCAACGATTCCAGCCCGTCTCGAATATCTGCCAGCGGAATATCACAGGCCAGTCCAACGGCAACTGCTGCGAGCGCATTCGCAACGTTGTGAACCCCCGGGAGCTTGATACGCATCGCTATATCGCCCATCGGGGTTGAGACGGTGAAACTAACACCATCAATTCCGCGGCTTTGAATGCCCCTGGCGCTGATCGCCGCGGGCTGTTCTATGCCGAAATCGAGCACGTTGGCGGCACCAGCACGCTTGCGCCACTGCTTCGACCACGGCTGATCGGCGTTAATCACAGCGACATCATTAGCGCCCAATCGATCAAAGATCTCGCCCTTGGCCGTCGCCACACCTTCGATGCTGCCAAAACCCTGGAGGTGCGCGGGCATCGCGTTTAACAACAAGGCAACAGTAGGAAGGGCCAGCTCGCACAGCCAGTGAATGTCGCCGGCCTTGGCGGCACCCATCTCCACCACTGCAAATTGCAGCTCGGGCTGCAATCGCAGTAGGGTCAGGGGAACACCAATCTCATTATTGAAGTTACCCTCTGTGGCCAGCGTTTTACCGCGTCGTGACAACACCGCCTGCACCATATTCTTCACAGTAGTTTTACCGCTACTGCCAGTGATCGCCACCAGTGGGCCGCTATAAAGCTGGCGATTGTAGGCACCCAGTTGACCCAGCGCCGTTAGTGTATCGGTTACCTGTAACTGAGGCAGTGCGCTGACGAAGGGCTCAACTACCAGCGCTGCAGAGGCCCCGGCATCGCGCACCTTTCCCAAATAGTCATGGCCATCAAAATGCTCGCCGCGCAACGCCACGAAAAGGTCGCCCGCGCATAAGGTGCGACTGTCAGTGGATACTCCGGTAAAAACCTGGTCGTCACCCTGCAGCAGTGCAGCAAGCGGCGACTGTAGCTCTGACAAGGTCATAGCACGCATCACGATGCCGCTCTCCTTGCGAGTGCTGCACGCGCGTGGGCTTCATCACTGAATGGCAAACGCACACCGTCTATCAACTGGTAGTCTTCATGCCCCTTGCCTGCGATTACCACGCAATCACCCGCAACAGCTTCTGCCAATGCCATGCCAATGGCGTCCGCACGGTCGGCGACCAATATGTAGTGACCCGAACAACCGGACTCGATCTCATGCATGATTTGCAGCGGCTCTTCGTTGCGCGGATTATCGCTGGTGACAACGACACGATCAGATAGCGAGCAGGCAATACGCCCCATGACCTGCCGCTTCTCGCGATCCCTGTCTCCACCACATCCAAAAACTGTGATCAGGGAACCGGCGACATGCGGACGCACAGCATTGAGAATCTGCTCCAGTGCGTGCGGCGTATGCGCGTAGTCGATAATGACCTGCAGCTCAAACGCATTGGGGATACTCTCCATACGTCCCGGTACTGGCTGCAGTTTGGCCACTGCCTCAACCACAGCCAGAAAATCCTCGCCCGCCAGCACTAGTGCGGTGATCGCTGCTGCGAGATTCGCCAAATTGAAGTCGCCGGACAGCGGGCTGAAAAAATCCGCTACGCCCCATGGCGTTAGCAGCTCGCCACGCACGCCATCGGACTGAAAAAGTGCATTCCTGATACACACGTCAGCGTCTGCGCCGCGCGTGGAATATGTTAGGACCTGCACGCCAGCGCCCACTGCGGCACAGACTCGAGCGGAAAAAGCGTCATCTTTATTAACAACCGCATGTTGCAGGCCGGGGCTGGCAAACAGACGCAACTTCGCGCGCCCGTAGGCTTCCATGCTGCCGTGGTAATCCAGGTGATCATGCGACAAGTTTGTATAGATAGCGGTTGCGAAAGCCATGCCATTCACCCGACCCTGCTCCAACGCATGAGAGGACACTTCCATACTGACGCAGGAGACGCCTTGCGCGAGCCACTGCGCGAGTTGGCACTGCAAGGCAAGCGCATCTGGCGTCGTGTTGCTCACGGCACTGACGTCATCTGTAAGCGCAGCGCCCAATGTACCGATCACACCGCAGGGCTTGCCTAACGCGCGCATGAGCTGTGCGAGAATTTGACTGGTTGTGGTCT
The DNA here is from genome assembly GCA_041688425.1 of Halioglobus sp. Lineage (GTDB taxonomy): Bacteria > Pseudomonadota > Gammaproteobacteria > Pseudomonadales > Halieaceae > Marimicrobium. Next base: position 36,117 of record JBDNIE010000058.1, read on the forward strand.
TGCCGTTCGTTCCGGTAACCCCCACAACGTGCATCGCATGACTGGGCTCGCGATAAAAACGAGCGGCCAGCAAGCCCGCTTCAAAGTGCAGCTCTGGCAACTCCACCAACGGCACTGCAACTGCCTCAACAAAACCTGCGACGGGCGCTTCCGCCAGCACAGCCACCGCCCCATTGGCGACTGCCTGTTCAATAAACTGGCGGCCGTCATGAATCTCCCCCGGCAGCGCCAGAAACACATCCCCTGGCTGTACTTTGCGACTGTCCAACTGCATGCCGCTTATCATAATCTCGGCAAAGGTCTCTTTATCGCTGCCCAGCAAGTGCGACAATGACATCGGTTCCGACTCGAAAGATAGCGCCGCCCGCATCAGGTCCTGCCACCCGGCACCGGTGCTGGTGTCGGGGTCGGCGCCGCCGCTGTTGCGGCAGCCCCTATCACTCCAATCTCTGTCGGTGGCACGTGCAGAATGCGCAGCGCGGCGCTGGTCACTTCCGAGAACAAGGGGGCAGCAATCGCGCCGCCGCCATAAAGGGCTCCTTTCGGATCATTGATAACCACGACAGTGACGACGCGCGGATTATCAATCGGTGCTATACCCGCAAACCAGGCGACATACTTATTGGGTTCGTAGCCGCGAGGACCTACCTTATGCACTGTGCCGGTCTTGCCGCCGACTTGATAACCCGCCACGCGTGCCCTGCGCGCCGTGCCTTCGTCGTCGGTTACAGCATGCAGCATGCCCATAAGCTGGGCTGCGGTTGCGGAAGAAATGACACGTTTTCCAGCACGGGGCTCACCGTCCAGCGCCAGCAGCGACACCGGTTGCTGCAGGCCATCATTGGCAAACACCGAGTAGGCGCTGGCGAGCTGCAAAGGGGTCGCGCTGATACCGTAACCAAAGGCCAGCGACACTTTATCTGTGGCATACCAGCGCGGCCGATTCGGCAGACTGCCAGCACTTTCTCCGGGGAAACCGGTGCCAGGGGCCTGCCCGATGCCGAACCGGTTAAACACTTCCCAGATTGGCTCATGGCCCAAATCCAGCGCAATTTTGGTGACACCGACCTGACTCGATTTTTGCAGTATCCGCGTCACACTGATCAAGCCATAGTTGCGAGGATCAGGGTAGACCTTAGGACCTACGCGGATGCGACCGGGCGAGGTGTCGATCATGGTCTCGGGAGTGAAACGCCCGCTTTCCAGCGCCGCCACCAGTGTGAGGGATTTCATCGTGGAGCCGGGCTCATAGACGTCCGTCATCGCGCGATTACGCATGCCGGCAGGGCTACCCGCTTTTTGTCCGTTCGGGTTGTAGACCGGGTAATTGACCATGGCCAGTACTTCGCCAGTATGACTATCGAGCGTCACGATCGTGCCTGATTCAGCACCCAGCGCCGTGATGGCGCGCTGCAGCTCGCGATGCTGCAAGTACTGGAGGCGCAGATCAATGCTCAGGCGGATGTCCTTCCCCGGCTGCGCAGGCTGCAGGACGCCGATATCCCGCACCACCTCTCCGTGTAAATCCTTGATGTACTTTTTCTTGCCCGGCACGCCCTGCAGCCAGTCGTTGTAAGTCAACTCCAGCCCATCGATCCCCTGGCCATCCATATTGGTGAATCCCACTAGCTGCGCGGCGACTTCACCGGCGGGATAGAAACGACGGTATTCGCGCTCGCCGAACACGCCCGCTATTTTATGGTCCAGGATTGCGCGAGCGTAGGAGGGCACCTGATGCCGCAGCAGATACATAAACTGCTTGCCATCGAAGCGAGTCAGTTTGTCCTGCAATGCGGGCAACTCCATACCCAGCGCATCAGCTAATTCCCCGAGGCGCGGCGAATCCTTGAGTAACTGCGGATTCGCCCAAATTGATACCACCGGCGTGCTGACGGCCAAGGGCTCGCCACGACGATCTGTAATAACGCCACGGTAGGCCGGTATCTCTGAGGTTCGCACGGAGCGCATCGCACCCTGGTCCTGCAAGAACTCATAGCCCTGCTCCAGATCCAGTATCTGCAGCGACAACACTCGCCAAACCAGCAGCACGAGCATCACGCATAACACACCCACCACCGCATAAAAGCGCCACAGCGGCAAGGGCTTGGAAGCTGCGCGCCTCATTGCGGCACCACCTTGTACTGCGCCAGATCTGGAGCCGTCATCCTCAGATCGCCGCGCGCCACTTTCTCTACACGATAGTGTGAAGCCCACGTACTCTGTTCCAGCAGCAGGCGACCGTAGTCCTCCTGCAAATACCACTGTGAGGACTCCAGTACCTGCAAATTCGTGTACAGCGCACGGCAGGCATGCGTAGCATAAATTGCGCCAAAGGCCGACACCATAATCAGTACCAGCAAGGCAGCGTTCAGTGCGGCCAGTTGTCGACTGGCCCCCTGCTCACGCCGCATCGGGCTCGTACGTATCATGCTGCTATCTGCCACTGTAATTACCCAGTTACCGGTTCTTATCGTATTTTTTCTGCGACACGCATTACTGCACTGCGCGCACGCACATTTCCCGCCACCTCTTCCTCACCCGCACGGACTGCTCTACCCACTAGGCGCATGCGCCGATTAAGCGCGCTGTCAATCACTGGCACACCGCGCGGCAGGGAATCTCCCCGCGCCATGTCACGCATGTAACGCTTGACCAGTCGGTCCTCCAGCGAATGAAAACTGATCACCACCAGACGGCCACCGACCCGCAACAGCTCTATCGCCACCGACAGGAATGCCTGCAGGTCTTCCAGCTCGCGATTGACCTTAATGCGTATAGCCTGAAAAGAGCGCGTGGCCGGATGCTTACGTTTTTCCCAACGCGGGTGCGCCGCACTGACAATTTTTGCCAGACGACCAGTGGTCTCGATCGGAGCTTCTTCGCGCGCGGCAATAATGGCTGCAGCAATCCGTCGCGCAAAGCGCTCTTCACCGTAGTCCTTCAATACGCCGGTAATGTCTGCCAGATCAGCATGGGACAACCATTGCGCCGCTGTTTCACCACTCGTGGTATCCATGCGCATATCCAGAGGGCCATCTTTCATAAAACTGAAGCCGCGATCACCCTCATCCAGCTGTGGGCTGGACACACCCAGGTCCAATAAAATGCCATCGACTGAATCGACCCCCATACCACGTAGTTGCTGGGGAAGCTGAGCGAACGACCCATGAAAAAACTCAAACCGGGGCTCACTCGTCAGCAAGTCTTGCGCCGCCGCTTGAGCAGCAAGATCCTTGTCTATCGCCAACACGCGGCCCTTGTTATTCAGGCACTGCAACAGGTAGCGGCTGTGGCCCCCTCGGCCAAAGGTGCCATCGACATAGCATCCGTCGGGTAGCGTTACCAAAGCGTCAACAGCCTCCTGCAACAGAACAGTTTCATGCATAGCGACCACCTAAAACTTGAGCGCCGTCAATTCATCGGGCAATTCGGCCTCGGGACCAGAATCCCGCAATGCCCGGTCTCGTTCCTCCAGCCACAACGGCTCGGACCACAGTTCCAGCTTGTTGCCCAACCCAACCAGCACCACGGCTTTGTCGAGCTGCGCGTAGTCACGCAGAGACTGCGGCAGAAGCAAACGACCATTACCGTCGAGTTCAAGGTCTGTGGCGTAGCCCAGCATGAGTCGCTGAAAGCGCTTTACCGCAGGCTTGAGTGTCGGCAGGTCCTGAATTTCCCGTTCAATTCGCTCCCACTCGGGCAATGGGTAGATAGCAAGGCAGGTCGTCTGGGTGTCGATCGTCACCACAACCTGACCCTCGGATTGCACACGCAATGGCTCGCGCAGGCGGGTTGGCATCGCCAACCGCCCTTTCGCGTCCATATTGATATGCTGCACTCCGCGAAACACGTTCCTGCACCCCACTTAAAGGGGACTTTTTCCCACAAAATGCCAAAAAGTCCCACATCATTCCACTTTTCGACACTATAGGTCTGGAATCGAGAAGGTGTCAAGTAAGGGGGTTCGAAAAAACGTTGTGATTTCAGGTAATTAGCGCGATTTACGCAGGAATGGTCGCGAGCATTTCAAATGCCTGTCAGAAAAATAATGCTTTAAAACAGCTCGGTAAATTGACTACCTAAGGATTCACTTTAAGTTACAGGCTTTGTAGTTTTAAAAATAGGTGTTAATAGAATCAAACGTTATAAGTAACCGTTGCAGTTGAAATAAATCGGGCGGGGATACGGTATTGAACGTAGAGAGTGTGACCGCGTTTGGTCAGATATGTAGCGCAGTTGTAGTGCATGAGCAATTCCAGATAACCCCAAGGGCTCCTAAGCCCTTGAAATTACTGAAAAAGTTGAGCCGGTCGATAAGCCGGGTTCTGTCGTGGACGATCATTCATCTGCGACAGGTGTCACCACCTGCCTGTAGCGACCTACCCGAATCCACTGCGGGCCACAGCTAACGGATTCCTATTTGGTCTTGCTCCGAGTGGGGTTTGCCATCGCCACGTCTGTTGCCAGACGCGCGGTGCGCTCTTACCGCACCATTTCACCCTTACCTGGCGGCCTTTCAGCTGCCCGGCGGTACACTTTCTGTTGCACTTTCCGTAGGCTCTCGCCCCCCAGGCGTTACCTGGCACTCTGCCCTGCGGAGCCCGGACTTTCCTCCCCCCAATCGTGTAAACACGAGTGGAAAGCGATCGCCTAACCGACTCGCCGGCAAGACTACGCGCTGCGGGTAGCTGGCGCAAGCGCCTTGCGCCTAATCAGCGTGTTCCCGTTTTAGCAATAGCAGGTGCTCGTACAGTTGCTTCTTGCGCAAGCCAGTGCAGTCTGCCACCACCGCAGCGGCTTGTTTGGCGGGTAACTCTTTAGACAGGCGCAGCAACAATGTTGATACATCGGTGGCAATCTGCGCTTCGACCTTTGGCTTGCCCGCAACGATGACCACAATCTCGCCCTTTTGCTGATTGCTGTCGCCACTGACAAACTCTGCCAGCGCCGACAAACTCCCGCGCCTGATCGTCTCGAACACTTTGGTGATTTCTCGGGCCAACAATGCTTCGCGCTCAGGGCCGAAGACCTGAATCATTGAACGCAGGGAGTCTGCGATGCGGTGCGGTGCTTCATAGAAGATCAAGGTCACAGACTCTGCGGCCAGCGCCGTCAGGCGATTGACCCGCGCCCCATCGCGCGCAGGCAGAAAACCCTCAAACAGAAAACGGTCCGTTGGCAGGCCAGACACACTCAGGGCAGCAACCGCTGCACAGGGGCCGGGTATCGGATACACGGCGAAACCTTCATCCTGCACATAACGCACCAAGCGATAGCCGGGATCTGAAATCAATGGCGTGCCTGCATCTGACACCAGTGCCACACTGCCACCATCCGCCAGCGCCTTACCAATCCTGTGTTGAGCGCGCTCATCGCTATGATCGTGATACGCCATCGTCGGTGTATTGATGTCGAAAAACTGCAGCAAACGCTGGCTGTGCCGCGTATCCTCCGCCGCGATGAGATCGACGTTTTTCAAGACTTCCACCGCCCGCTGCGACATATCACCAAAGTTACCAATCGGTGTGGCGACAACATAAAGTCCTGAATCCACATTTTCCCCTTATAATGTCCGCACTGCCTAAACCCCAGACCATCGAGATCGACTAACTAGCCGGTGATGCATAGTATGAGAGACAGACATTTCAGGCAACTGAGCCTTCCATCGTTGACCGCATTGCTACTGCTACCGTTGGTCCTGTGGGGCTGCTCTTCCAAGCCGGCCAAGAAAGTTGCCGAGCCCACTCAGTCACCGGCGGAATCACAGCAACCTGCGCAGCCAGAAGGAATCTCCCTGACCTTGCCGCCCAGCAGTTACAGCAGCGTGTTCAGCAGCGCGGAGCAATCGCTGGCACAGTTTGACTGGATGCAGGCCAGTAGCACGCTGGAAAAACTACCCGCAACAGGCTTATCGGCGAACGACAGCGTTTATCTGGCCTATCTGCAAGCTCGAATAGACTACATCCGCGGCGACCAAGATCTGGCTCTGCAGCAGCTTGGGCGCCTGGACGGACCTGGCATTAACCCTGCCCTGCGCTACCGTGTTCTCACCTTCAAACACTACATCCTCGACATGCAGGGAGATTCGCTGGCCTGTGCACAGTTGGCGGACCAGATCCTGCGTACTGCACCGAGTGACACCAGCGCAGCCTGGAAACGCAGCGTGTGGCGCAACCTGGAGAAAACAGATGCAGAACAATTGTCTTCGGTACTGAACGGTGCCAACGACCCCCAATGGCAAGCTTGGGTGAGCCTGGCGCTGCTCAGCCGCGACAACTCGGCCGCGCTGCCCGGCCAGTTATCGCGCTGGCGCACTGAAAATCCGCAACACCCCGCTGCCAAAACCCTCCCCGGCGGGCTTGATTATCTCCTGACCCAGAGCCCACAGGGTGGCAAGGTGGCTATACTTTTACCCCTCAGCGGTGCACTGGCCAGTGCCGGCAAGGCCGTACTGAACGGGTATCTCGCCGCGTACTATGAGGGTCGTGCCGCCGGCTGGCCCGCCAATGACTTGCTGGTCATTGACCTCGACACAGCAACGTCGGCCAGCAGTGCGTATGCGGAGGCCGTGCGCCAAAATGCATCAATTGTCGTTGGGCCCTTGAGCAAAGAAGCCCTTGCAGAACTGGCAACACAGCTGGAGCGCCCCATACCGATTCTTGCCCTCAATCGCATCGACCAGGTTCTGCCGGCCTCGGGTAGCGCGCTGGTGCAATTATCGTTGTCACCGGAAGACGAGGCCGTGACTATCGCTGATTTGGCGTTTGGCAAAGGCTATCGTCGTGCCCTTATAATCAGCCCAGCTGGAGACTGGGGCAGCAAAGTGGAGCCCGCATTGCGCGAACGCTGGACCGCGCTGGGCGGCACTGTCGCTGGCAGCGCCTCGTATTCTACCTATGACGACTATTCGAGCAGCGTTAAATCCCTGTTGGCACTGGACGCCAGTGAGCAGCGCGCCAGCGAACTCGGCAAAATGTTGGCAACCAATATCGAGTTCACGCCGCGTCGGCGTCAGGATGCGGACGTTGTTTTCCTGCTGAGCCGCAATGGCACCGAGGCGCGCTCGATGAAGCCGCTGCTGGCGTTTCACTATGCGGGTGATCTTCCGGTCTATGCGCTGTCCAGCGTCTACAGCGGTGTGCCGGATGAGCGCAACCAGGACCTGAACGGCATCTTCCTGGCCGAGACTCCTTGGCTACTGGGGTCCAACCCGGGGTTGCGGGTAACGCTCGCCGCGGGCGATGCAGGCAGCGGTAGCCTCACGCAACTCAATGCACTGGGAGCAGACGCCTACAGAGTGCAGTCCGGTTTTACCCGCTTACAGAGCGGCGCAGACGTCGTCTTTAGGGGCGACACCGGCCTATTGACTATGGACCCGAACCTCGCCATCCGGCGAGAACTGTCGGCGGCCACAATTGATGGGGGCGAACTGAAGCCGCAGTAGCTAGACTAGTCCTCCGCCAGTAGGCAAGACGGAAGCCCGGCACCATGAAATCACGAGGCGATGATTACGAAGCGCAGGCAGCGATACTGATAGCCGACAACGGACTACGTTTGCTAGAGCGAAACTTCAGCGGGAAAACGGGCGAGATCGACATTATCGCTCAGGACAACGACCTGCTGGTTTTTATAGAAGTCAGGGCGCGCAACAACCGCTACTTCGAAAGTGCAGCAGGCTCAGTCAATGCGCGCAAACAACAACGCATCATACGAACGGCCCAGCTGTTCCTCCAACACCGACCACAATGGGCGAACACGTCCTGCCGATTTGACGTGATTGCATTCGAACCCCCACACTCCGGCTCTCGCCCCCGAATTCGTTGGATTCGCGGGGCATTCACGGCCTGACGTAAACTCCCGGAACCATCCGCATGGACTACTACCAGATTATCGCCGATAACTTCCAGAGCACGATCGAGACCATCGCCATGTCGGTTGACGATCTGGCCGACGCAATAGAGCGCGGCAGCCAACTCATGTCCACCGCACTGTTAACTGACCGTAAAATCATCGCCTGCGGCAATGGTGTTGATGCCGCGCTTGCGCAGCTTTTTGTTTGCAACCTACTCAATCGCTTTGAGCAGGACCGCCCCGCACTGCCTGCGATCTCACTGGCAGCAGACAACGCCAGCATGACTGCCATTGCTCAGTCGGGTGCGTTCAATGATATTTTCTCTCGCCAGTTGCGCGCTTTAGGACAAGCGGGTGATGTACTACTTTGCATCAGCAGTTTCGAAAGCGCCAGCAACCTGCTGCGCGTGGTACAAATGGCGCAGGATCGTGAGATGAGCGTAGTGGTAATGTCCAGTCTTCGTGAAAACTCGCTGGGTGCCATTCTGCGCCCCGATGATGTGGAACTGCGTATCAATGCAACTCGGCGCGCCCGTATAGTAGAAATGCACACGATGGCGATTCACAGCTTTTGTGAGTTAATCGATCACTCTTTGTTTGGGGGATATGATCAGGAGTAAACGGCTGGGCTGGATTCTGGTTTGCGTGGGGTGGCAGTCTGACGACGGCTGCGTTGCTTCGGGTGGGTAGAGTCCATTTCTACATTACGGGCGCATGCGGCGCGTTACGTTCTGACTTCTTGCTGGGCGAGCCGCTATCTACTTCTAAATTAACTTTTATTGGCGGCTTAGTTTGGCGCTTCGTTGCTGGATTGCCCAAGCACCGGGGTTGGTTGCTTGTGCCAATAATGAGGGTAAGTTTCGCACCGCATACGCCCGTATTGGAGCAAAAAACACTGACCCGCAGCCAGCAATGCAGCAGTCGCTAGACTGCCACGCCGCTCACGGCAATGTGCTGGCCTTGATAGCTACTTAACAATCTTAAGAGAAGGCCGCCTTTCAGGTTTGTTCGGATCGGGCGGTGTATCATCGGGCGGACTGACAACTTCCTCCGGGTCGAACACCATGCCTTGGCCATTTTCGCGAGCGTAGATACCCACTACAGCCGAAATCGGCACAAATACGTCGGTTGCAACACCGCCAAAACGGCCGTTAAACGCCACCGCCTGATTGGAAATGTTCAGATCAACGACTGCGTCCGGAGAAATGTTCAGGACAATCTGGTTATCCTTCACGAATTGCTGCGGCACAACAACACCTTCCATTGACGCATCTACCAGAACATACGGCGTGAAGTCATTGTCGACAATCCACTCATAGAGTGCGCGCATAATGTAGGGGCGACTAGAATTCATATTCTACTGCGCCGCTATCTATGAGCTGCACTAAACGCCATGAGCTGCACCAAAAGGCCACGAACTGCCCTAAAGGCGCATTTCCCGCTCCTGATCAGTCAGGCTCTCCTGAAAAGACTCCCGATTGAACAATGTGTCCATGTAGGTCTGAAGCGGCTTAGTTTGCTTACTGGCACGAATTTCCACGCCAAGTGAGGGCAGACGCCAAAGAATGGGCGCAATACAACAGTCTACCAAAGTAAACTCATCGCTCATGAAGAACGGCTTCTCAGCAAAAATTGGCGCAATGCTGATAATACTTTCACGCAGTTCCTTGGTCGATTTTTTGACGACATTATCGCTGCGCGTGTGCTGAATGGCGTCGACCAGGACGCTCCAGTCCTTTTCAATGCGATAAATGAAGAGCCGGCTCTCTGCGCGCGCCACGGGGTACACCGGCAACAGCGGCGGATGCGGGAATCGCTCATCGAGGTATTCCATCATCACCTTGGACTCGTAGAGTACGAGATCGCGATCGACGAGGGTTGGCAAGCTATTGTAGGGGTTGAGATCAGCCAACTCCGCGGGAGGATGCGCCGCATCGGACTCCACCAAATCTACGGTGACGCCCTTCTCAGCTAGAACGATACGTACCCGGTGACTGTAGTGACTAGTACTATCAGAAAAAAAAGTCATTGAAGACCGCTTTGCGACGACACCCATTGGGATTCCTCAGTTATTTCCTATTAAAAACGATACAGCTCCGAGACAGTCTCAACGCCGCCACTAATTGCGTGCATTCAGTGTACGTCTTTCCAGTACTCTCGATTGAGCAGCGATGCAAATACAGTAAACAGTGCAATAAACAATAGTACATACATACCTATGCGCTGACGGTCAACAGCCATTGGCTCTGCCACATAGGCCAGAAAGTTTACCAGATCATACACCGCCCCATCGAACTCCTGCGGTGTCATTTCTCCGGCGACGAGAATCTCAAAATTTCCGCAGGGATTCTCAAGAATGTCCTCACCCGTCAGCGGATCGCGTTTCACGCCACCATTGTTAGCGACAACGGGGCCCGGGGCACACTCCTGCATACCTTGCAACTCCAGCAAGACATGCGGCATGCCCACATCTTTGAACACCATGTTGTTGAAACCGTAAGGCCTGGTATCATCTTTGTAGAAAGACCGCAGATAGGTATACAGCCATTCTGGCTGCTTTGACCGTGACACCAGCGTCAAATCGGGAGGCGTCGCCCCGAACCAATCTTTGGCATCGCCCTTGTCCATCGCGTTGGTCATCAACGACCCTATTTTAACATCGGGATCGAATATCAGGTTGGCCTGAAACAACTCCTCGGGAATACCCAGGTCAGCTGCAACCCGATTGTAACGGGAATACTGCAGAGAATGGCAGGCCAGGCAGTAATTCATGTACATCTGAGCGCCGCTTTGCAATGACGCCTTATCGTGCGGATTGGCAACAAACTCATCGCACGGTATGGCGCCGCACTTATACTCTCCCGCAGCGGCAACGGCCTTAAGCGGCAATGCAGCCAGCACCAGGATCAGCAGTAATCCACCCATGCTGCCCCAAAAGCCGATGCCACCGTCTGTCGTAATGCGATCAGGTACCGGTTTAGTGCGATCGATGGACGTCCAGATCGGCATGAGCAGGAAGAAAGCAAAATAGATTACTGAGCAGATACGCGCCAGCATCGTCCTGCCATCGGTGGGGGCCCACACACCCAGCACACCCAAAATCAGGAAGGAAGACACAAACAGCACCAGCATAACTTTGGTGATATTGCCGCGATAGCGCCAGGATCTGACCGGGCTGCGATCAAGCCATGGCAAGATAAACGGTATTGCCACTGAGGCCGCGAATGCGATAAAACCCCAGAACTTATCCGGCACTGCTCGCAGCACCGAATAGAAAGGCGTGAAATACCACACCGGGGCGATGTGCTCAGGCGTTTTCAGGTTATTAGCTTGCTCAAAGTTTGCAAACTCCAGGAAGTACCCACCCATCTCTGGCATAAAGAAAATAATGCCGCAAAAAATAAACAGGAATACCCCGATCGCCTGTAAATCGTGCACGGTGTAATAGGGGTGAAACGCTACGCCATCCAATGGCACACCGTCTTTATCCTTGTACTTCTTGATATCAACACCATCGGGGTTGTTTGAACCCACTTCGTGCAGCGCGAGCAAGTGCAGCACCACCAGCGCTAACAGAATGATAGGCAGAGCCACTACATGGAGCGCGAAAAAGCGGTTCAGGGTGATACCGGAGATAAGATAGTCACCGCGAATCCAGGTCACTATACTCTCGCCGACACCAGGAATGGCACCAAATAAAGAGATGATGACCTGGGCGCCCCAATAGGACATCTGCCCCCAAGGCAGCACGTAGCCCACGAAGGCCTCGGCCATCAACACCACGAAAATCAGCATCCCGAATATCCAGATCAGTTCACGCGGCTTCTTGTAAGAACCGTAGATCAGGGCGCGGAACATGTGCAGGTATATCACTACGAAAAATGCCGATGCGCCGGTGGAGTGCATGTAGCGCAATATCCAGCCATAGTCGACGTCTCGCATGATGTACTCAACCGATGCGAAGGCGCCCTCTTGGGTGGGGGTGTAGCTCATCGTCAACCAGATACCCGTCAGCAACTGGTTGACCAGTATAAGTAATGCCAGCACACCAAAGAAATACCAGAAATTGAAATTTTTGGGGGCGTAGTACTTGCCCATGTGGGTATCCCACGCCTTTACGATCGGTAGGCGCTCGTCTACCCAATCACGTAAACCTATCAACACCTTACTCATTAGACACCCTCCGGATTCACGCCGACCACCAAAACCGCATCACCCTCAAATGAATACGGGGGAACCAACAGATTCGCTGAAGCCGGCACACCTGCGTACACACGCCCGGAAAGATCGAACTTGGAGCCGTGACAAGGACAGAAAAAACCGCCAACCCACGCCGCGCCACCCAAGTTTTCTACGCCGACTTCGGGAATGAACTTGGGTGCACAACCGAGGTGCGTGCAAAGACCCACCACAACGAGCAGTTCCGGCTTGATCGAGCGGTCGATTCCTGAGATGTAGGGGGGCTGCTGCGCAATGTTTAGTGAATCTGGATCCTTCAATTGCGCATTGAGGCCGGGGAGACCCTCGAGCTGGGTTACAGTGCGATTGAGAACGTAGACGGGCATGCCGCGCCATTCCACTACCGACATCTGTCCCGGCTCCAATTTACCAAAATCGAATTTCACCGGCGCGCCAGCTGCCTTGGCCTTGGCTGAGGGGTTCCACGAGCCGAGGAAGGGCACTGCCACACCGACCGCGCCCGCGGCACCTAACGCGCATGTCGCAGCCGTCAGGAATTTCCTCCGCATGGGGTTAACGCCATCGCTAGTCATGCTTGTCTCCCAAGATTTCAGATCGTTTTCGGGCCGGTCTAACACGCTCTGACCACGGCTCTCGAAAAAGGGGCAAATGGTAATGATTTTGCCGCGCCGTTACAAGAAAAACACCTTGATTTAACTGCGGTTTCAGCAAGACCCTGCGCTAACTCAGGTGGAGAATTACCCGCCTTTGCCAAGCTCGAAAAAACGCCCGGCATGCACAGCACCCGGGCGTTTTCTATTGCAGAAGATATCCCCGCGCAAATTGGGGATGCATCCCGAGGACTTAACGCTTGGAGAACTGGGGCCGCTTGCGTGCTTTTCGCAGTCCCACTTTCTTACGCTCAACCTGGCGCGCGTCTCGGGTGACGTATCCTGCGCCACGTAATGCTGCACGCAGCGATTCGTCATACTCCATCAATGCTCGCGTAATACCGTGACGGATCGCGCCGGCCTGCCCGAAGCTGCCGCCGCCCGCCACAGTCACGTTAACGTCGAATTTTTCATTCAGGTCAACGAGCTCCAAAGGCTGACGTACGATCATTCGCGCCACCTCGCGACCGAAGTACTGATCCAAAGGACGTTGGTTGACGGTAATACTGCCCCCACCACTCTTCAGATAAACACGAGCAGTCGACGTCTTGCGACGACCAGTTCCATAGTATTGTGTGGCTGGCATATTCAGTAATGTCCGTTAGATATTCAATACTTGAGGTTGTTGCGCCGCGTGCGGATGCTCAGCACCAGCGTACACTTTTAACTTCCTGAACATGGCACGACCCAGTGTATTGCGGGGCAACATGCCCTTCACTGCACTTTGGATAACGCGTTCGGGCGCCTTATCAATCAGCTTTTCGAAGGAAATTGACTTAAGACCACCGGGATAACCCGTGTGGTGTTGGTACATCTTGTCCGTTGCCTTGGCTCCCGTGACGCGAATCTTCTCAGCGTTCACCACCACTATATAGTCGCCGGTATCAACATGCTGCGTATATTCCGCCTTGTGCTTACCGCGCAAACGATGGGCTATATCGCTCGCCAGACGCCCTAAAGTCTTGCCGGCGGCGTCCACGACAAACCAATCGCGGTTCACATCTTCCGCTTTGGCACTAAAAGTTTTCATGACTAACTGCCTCTTGGAGGAGTCCAATTTCGAGAGCGCGCATACTAATCAATGGACCCCTGCTTTTCAAGCGGAGAATTCATTGCTTTGAGGAGTGTGTGACCTTTCCAAACGTTTTGGTCAATCCGCGCGCGACGCACAGTATACTCGAAAATAGGGATTTGTCGCGGACATATTTGCCGGTTAGGGCAGATGCTCCCGAGCGAGGTACTCGTGGGACTGCATCTCCTGCAAGCGTGAAACAGTCCGCTGGAATTCGAAATCCAGCCGCCCCCCAACGTAAAGCTCAAGAAGAGGGACCTCCGCAGTAAGCACCAACTTAACGTTGCGGTCATAGAATTCATCAACCAGATTAACAAAGCGACGCGCCTGGTCATTCATATCAGGAAGAAACCGAGGCACACCGGAGATCAGCACCGACTGGAAGATGCGAGCCAACTCAATGTAATCATTCTGTGAACGCGGGCCCGCGCACAACTCGGCAAAGTCAAACCAGGCAACATCCTTTGCGACGCGCCGGCAGGTCAGGTAACGATGATTGATCTCCAACCTCTCCCAATGCTCGCCCGGTGTCGATGCCAAACGGTTAAAACTGCTCTCAACGCTCTGCGCCGCAGCTTCATTCAGCGGGAAGTGGTATAGCGTTGCCTGCTGCAAGGTGCGCAAGCGGTAATCTATGCCCGCATCTACGTTCACGATTTTGGTAAATTTTTCCAACAGCGCGATCGTGGGCAGAAACCGCTGTCGTTGCAAACCGTTCTCGTACAGATGCACTGGCTCGATATTAGAGGTTGCAACAAGCGTTACGCCGCGAGCAAACAGCGCCTTCATTAATTCCCCGAGAATCATCGCATCTGCAATATCCGTCACAAAAAACTCGTCAAAGCAAAGAACACGAGCTTCTCGAGAAATACCCTCAGCAACACTTTCCAGTGGGTTTTTTTCGCCTGTGAGTCTGGTCAAATCCGCGTGAACGCGCTGCATGAAACGGTAAAAATGGACGCGCATTTTTCGCTGAAAAGGCAGGCACTCATAAAACGTATCCATCAAATAGGTTTTACCGCGCCCTACGCCACCCCAAAAGTAGAGTCCCATCTGAGGCTCAACGTCCAGACCGCGTATTCTTCGAATCCATCCCTTAATTGCGCTGTCGTGCTCACTAGAACTAGCGACAAGGCGCTCATAGAGGTCTTGCAACAACAGCACGGCTTGCTCCTGAGCTGAATCGTAGGAAAAGCCCTCTCGTTGCAGGTCCGCCTGATAGCGCTGCAAGGGTGTCGTCATATCTGGGATTGCCCGGTACCGCATTTATCGCAAGCCGCACACTGTAACGACAGCCTCCGCTCTTGGCAACGACACCTTGCTAGCGCAAGCCGACCCTACTGCCTCGGTAACTTAACAGGTATAATATTTCATTCTTTTTTCTTTATGAGGAATCTTCAGTGGAATCAGCTGGATATAGCTCGAGCCTGGTGTTGGCTGTCGGGGCGATTGCGATCATTGTCGGATTAGGCCTAGGCTGGGTGATGGGTCGCCGCTCCTCGGATACGGCAAAACAGTACCGCGATGTCGCGCTAAAACTGGATCAGGTCATAGAGGACAAAAAGTCCTATGAAGCCGATGTCGTAGACCATTTTACGGATACTGCAAGGCTCTTGAATAACCTCACTGAGAGCTACCGAGAAGTCCACAACCACCTCGCAAAGGGCGCTGATACGCTATGCCAGGGTGCCGGGCCTGTATCACTGGAACGTTTGGAAAACCGCTACGACGAGTCAGAAATCCCGGCCCACCTGGCGCACATCCAGCCGCCGCTAGACTACGCGCCAAAGCACTCGCCCGATGAGAAAGGCATGCTCAATGAAGAGTTTGGGATTGACCGCAAACCACCGCCAGCATCCGCTCCCAAGGTGGAATAACTGGCATTGTCAGGCGATCTACACCGGATTGTCGACATCAAAAAATCGATGCTGTAAGGAAAAATGCGCTGCGACCTGCTCGCCGACCGCTTGCACGCCGTAGCGTTCTGTGGCGTGGTGACCCGCCGCGATGAATTGAATGCCCTCCTCGCGGGCGATGTGCACGGTCTGCTCTGACACCTCTCCAGTGACAAACAGATCAGCACCCGCTGTCACGGCTGCGCTGATGTAATCTTGGGCCGCTCCAGTGCACCATGCAACGCGGCGCACCAGCGCATCAGGCTCTCCCACATGCAACGGCTTGCGGCCCGTTATCTGCGTCAGTTTGTCCACAAGATACCCCACGGGAACGGCCTGCGGCAGATTACCAACATTGCCGACTCCGCTGGAGCTCTGCGGTTGCAAAGGTTCTTGGCTTGCGGGCTCAAATCCCATCAATCGGCCAAGGCAGGCATTGTTGCCCAGTTGCGGATGCGCATCCAATGGCAAGTGATAGGCGAAAAGGCTAACGTCATTGGCGAGCAGGGCAGCAAGTCGTCGCCGTTTCATACCGACGATCTGCGGTGCCTCGCCACGCCAGAAGTATCCATGATGCACCAGCACAGCGTCTGCACCCCAATAAATCGCCTCGTCAAGGAAGCGCTGACAGGCGGTGACACCGGTGGCAAGCCGAGTGACCCGCGGGCGACCCTCAACCTGCAAGCCATTTGGGCAATAGTCCTCGAACCGCTCAGGTTGTAGGCACTGCTGGAGGTATTCGCTGAGTTCGATCAGATCTGCGCTCATAACATTTTTACCTGTGGCTTACCTTTGGATGAATGGCACTTACTTTAGCTCCAGAGTCGGCGACAAATTGAGTGGCCTAGGAGTGGGACCCGCCGTGAACCTATACCCATCAACAGGGGCAGGCCCTCCATGGGCTTGGGCTGCGGATGGCCGCCCCCGGATGGCCGCCCCGCGGATGGCCGCCCCGCGGATGGCCGCCCC
>JBDNIE010000342.1:0-2364 GCA_041688425.1 Halioglobus sp.
TGAAAATGCGATTCGTCCCTTTGTGATCGGTAGGAAGGCGTGGTTATTCAGTGCTAGTCAGCGCGGCGCGACTGCGAGTGCAAACCTTTATAGTCTAGTAGAAAGCGCAAAAGCGAACGGCAAAGAACCCTACAGTTATTTCAGCTGGTTGTTTGAAAAACTACCGGGTGCCGACATGGACAATGTAGAAAAACTCATGCCATGGAATATGCCTGACTAGCAACGGGGTACTTCACCCGACGCTTACAAAAGAAGAGCGCCATCAGCTGGACTTTACGGCCTTTAGAAGTATTACGCCGGATATTTCACTCGCCAGCACACCCCTCGCCGGCGAAGACAGAAGAACGATTTCTGCGCTGGCGAAGCCCAAGCTACGGCAGTCTTCCAGAATATTCCAACCCGGAAGCTGAGAGACCATCATGTCGCGATTATCAACGTGATCTCCGTGGTACTGAGGTTCCATCAGATGATCGACACGGCCGTCAGGTTCCAGTCTCTCGGTTGCCTGATGTTCCTTGCTGCTGATGGCGAACTGGAATGTAGATAACGCTACTCCACCTGGCGCTAATACACGATGGATTTGCGTTAGGACTACGTTCAAGTTCGAAATATATTCGAGCGTCTCGCTCACCAAGACGTAGTCGAAAGAGGCATCCTCGTAGGGCAATGCGGCTAGATCCTGGCGATCAACGTGCGCAGAATTTTTTTGTTGCATTGAATCGGGAAGATATTCGGAGCTGCAGAAATGCAGAATCTGTCCAGCCAGGAATTCAGCGATTCCACCGGATGCCTCTGACGCATATACCCGAGCATCCTTCAGTTCAATTTGCCTGGACCGAATGTCATGAAACATCTCGAGTAGCAGTGCACGCTTACAAGCGCTCAACTTATTGTGAACAAAAGACTCGCGGTAGTCGCCTTGAATTGTGCGTAATTCTGAAGGCTTAATCAGGTGGCCT
The DNA here is from genome assembly GCA_041688425.1 of Halioglobus sp. Lineage (GTDB taxonomy): Bacteria > Pseudomonadota > Gammaproteobacteria > Pseudomonadales > Halieaceae > Marimicrobium. The sequence continues at coordinate 960 of JBDNIE010000342.1, forward strand.
CGAAACCCAAACCCTTTAAGCGCTATCGCTCGACCACAAGCGTGGATGCGGCGGCTATCGACTATGGCAGGATTATCAACAAGAAAGTCCCTCCACTCTTCAATACTTGAAAAAGTCTCGCGGTATTCATGTCCGGGGCGTACTGACTTCGCTGCTTTCAAGTCGGGCAACGAAGCTGCAGGCACCGCCCCCGAAATAAGCGTCTGGCGCTCGATTTGCTGCCAAAATGCGTCCAGCTGTTGGCGCAGAAAGTCACCGCTCGAGCCACTGAACTCCTGATGGTAACGGCTCCACTCGGCCTCCCGTTTTGTCACACTGTCTCCCGAAATGGGCCGCGGGTCTTTGGACATACTGACATCGCCGCGCACCTGACCGGGGGAGAAGTGTTGCAGATAATCCAGTTGCTGATCCGAGTAAACCAAGTCAAGTGCTCCCATCAACAGCGGTATTGCGATGGCCGGGTCAGCTGTCAGTGCCTCATAGGCATATAATGTACCCGGGAATTCCTGATAAAGACGAAGCAGTGCTACGGTAGCTTTAAGTGCTTTTTCCATGTAGAGGTTATAACCTGACACTTCAGGAGTCATGTTCTCATGGCCCCACCACTCACGGGCACCTTGCACAAACGACAAGTAGGTATGTCGATAGTTTCGCAATGACCACACAATTTGTACTCGATGTGTGTCAGCATTGGCACGAAGAAATTGAGCCAACCACTGAATTCCTTTGAAGTCGACGGATGTTTCCTTGAGTACAAAGATGTCTGTTTCCGGAGTCACGTCAAGGTTAAACTTTACAACCAGGTCCTGTGGCATTTGCTCAGACTCCAAACCTTCCCCTGATACGCGATTCCAGGGCTCATAGCAGGTCACAGTGCGAGGATGAGCATCGAAAATAGAGGCCGCTAGAGTAGTGCCAGATCGCGGCAGACCAATAATGGCTACTATTTCCTTAAACTGTGACTGTGGTGGAGAGATTTGAGTTGCCCATTTAGAGAGTTTATTGACGATGCATGATACCGAAAAATGTTGCTTAAACAAGCACTTAACAACGCTGCTGCATTTTTTCGGTGCGTTATAATCCTAGTGCGCATTGACCGATAGAAGAAGGCAACCTCGGCAAGCTATAAATCAGATTTATTGCCTAACATTAGAGATAGCTTTCACGTTGTGGCCAATGGCCCGCAGGTTTCTCTCTCGGATCTTCTTGGATATAAATGAGTTGCGGCGTTGGTGAACAGTCTCCAATTCTTCCTTGGCCGCGTCACTCACGTGATCAGATGCCAGCACCCGGCGGTAAGGCGTTGGGGACACGTCGTACTTTCTGTAGCATTTTGAGTTGAACTGCTGTTTCGAGATAAGCTTGATACTGCGGCTAGAATGACTCTGGTATTGCGACCATTCCA
>JBDNIE010000059.1:0-1622 GCA_041688425.1 Halioglobus sp.
ACCCGAGTCTGCGCGTGGCAATTCCCCTGAGCGTCTGCACACCATTCTGGCACCCTATCACCGCAAAGGCTTGCTGCCAGACTATCCGTTTGGATCAGAGCTTACCGAGCAGGAAGTGGCACTTGCTGCCAGCCTGCGCAGGATTAAAGCGTTGAGTGAGGAGCCCGCTCAATTCCTTGCCACCACTTTCAAGGCGTTGCTGCACAGAGCCAACCCACAGGCCGCGAAGCCCTTTCTCGAACGGGTGCATCTGGAGCACCCGGAGACCACCCGCGATTTCTTGATCCAGCAATTGTTGTTGCTCGATCTGGAGGAAAAAGGTCTGTTAAAAGTCAGTTAAACTTCAGGGTAGGTATCTCTTTCACAGGGGTGGTCCCGCCCGCAACGCTGTCTCATAGGCTCCCGGTACTTCACAAGTTTCAAACTTAGCCGTTACCCACTTTCGCTGCCTCTGGCAGTCCCTGCGACATATGAGTATGCTAGTGCTATGCCCGACACGCCTAATGACAAGCTGATAATCGCCATCTCATCGAGGGCTTTGTTTAACCTTGATGAAAGTCATGAGGTCTACCAAAAAGAGGGTCTGCAAGCGTATTCCAAGTACCAGGTTGATCGGGAAGAGGAGCCGCTGGATGCCGGAGAGGCGTTCCCGCTGGTCAAGAAACTACTGAGGCTAAACGATAGCCTCGATGAAGACGCGCAGGTGCAGGTGGTACTGCTGTCGCGCAACAGCGCTGATACCGGTCTGCGCGTATTTAATTCGATACAACACTACGAGCTGGATATTACCCGTGCTGCCTTCTGTGGTGGCGAGAGTCCATGGCGTTATATCAACGCGTTCGGCTGTAAATTATTTCTGTCCAACGAAGCGCAGGACGTGCGCCAAGCGCTGGAATGCGGCGTTGCTGCGGCCACCCTGGTCTCGCGCCGGGGCGGTGCGACTGACAGCGAGCAGTTGCGTTTTGCCTTTGACGGTGACGCAGTGGTGTTTTCTGATGAGGCCGAACGAGTCTATAAGCGAGATGGACTTGAGGCCTTTACTGCCAGCGAAAAAGCGGCAGCACGCGAGCCATTGGGCGGCGGCCCGTTCAAGCCGTTCCTGTCAGCATTGCACCATCTGCAGCAAGCGTTTCCCCCGACCGAAGCACCGATCCGCACGGCATTGGTGACGGCTCGCTCAGCACCCGCACATGAGCGCGTGATCCGCACCCTCCGTGCCTGGGATATTCGCATCGATGAATCCATATTTCTCGGCGGCCTGAACAAGACCGAATTCCTGAGGGCTTATCAGGCTGATGTTTTCTTCGATGACCAGCAGACACACTGCGCCTCCGCCGGTGAGCATGTCGCCACCGGGCACGTGCCGCATGGCGTGGCAAATCCCTGACTAAACCGCGGCTATCTAGCGGGGCGCGCCAGTTACTTCAGCCCAAAAAGTGGCATTTAGGCGGTCAACTGACGGGTATACGATTGGGACTGTGTGAGGCAGGAGGCCGGGTGCGGCGATCTGCAGCGATCTGCATCCCAAGCTTCCATGGAAGGGTTAACGGCGAGTCCCAATCGTATGCCAATCATTTTATAGCGGATCGTGGAGCTTAGTAAGGTGCCAACAGCCAACAGCC
>JBDNIE010000343.1:0-3335 GCA_041688425.1 Halioglobus sp.
CCGCTGCGCTGGTCAGGCAAGACGCGAGATTGGTCATTGGCTCCAGCGGTGTGGTTAAACCCGGAACGTGAGGTCAATTGCAGACTGAATCAAAAGGCTGCGTAAATGGTTCACGCGACAACTACCTTGAAAATCGCCGGCTGCGCAGATCATCACACAGGTTTGGAAACTCTGTGCATTCAGTGCGCGTGGCTGCGTAGTAGGATATGGGGTGTGCTTCCGGGGAGTGCATGAGCTTATCGACGGGCCCCTTCCCGCATTTCAGTCCAAATAATTATTATCAGAATAATGCCAGCAACGCTCATCCGGTACAGGTGGTTGTGGCCAGCTGCACAAAAGCGCCTTACGCCACGTGAATAATATCGTCACGCGACAGGTCCGTAGTATTGTATCTCACTGCTACCCTGGCCCGCGCAATCCCGGAATCCATGTCCCAATTAGCACCGCTGGAGCTAATCCCTATATCACAGCCAAGCAATGCTGTAACCGAGCCGTTCGCATCATTGAGCTCCAGACGACCTGGCCCAAAATTGGCCAGAGGAGGCACTATTGTTTGCCAGTCTCTCCAATGCCCATTGCCTTTCGCCTGCAGCATTTGGGCTTGCCACGCCACGATATCGTGTGGCAATTCAACCACATGCGGATACGTTCGACCAAAAGCTGGCAGTGCCGCGTGCTGGGCGGCGAGAATGGCATCCAGCGCACTATCATCCGGCACACCGCACTCCTTGAGCAAAAAGCGACGCAACTCGTCGAAGACCAACGCCCAGCTATACGGGGGAGCCATAAGGTCATGACCATAGTTCACCAGAGTGTTGAGCAATGGCCAGGCCGACTCCTGTTCTTCGGGGCCCGTCTTCAGCAGCAGATCTCGATAAAAATCCATTTCTGTCATACCGACCTGCTGGCGCACGAACCGAGAGCATAGTCGCATTACACCGAAAGAATCCAGGAGCAAATACAGGCTTCTCAGCGCCATCATCATGTCCATATCTTCCCGGGTATAGGTTTTGGTAGAGACCAGCACCGGCATTTTCCCCGGCCCCAGTTCCGAGCCAGTCTCGATCTCGTATTCCGCCCGATAATCCGGACTGTTCATCGGGCTATTAACCAACAGCGTGGTGTGATTGATGCGCGCTTGTATATCTCGGTCAATACACTGCTGCAGGTCATCGATAAATGATTGCAAGGTTGCACCCGGCAGCCCCATCATCAACTCGACCGACAACTGTAGATTGGAATTGCGCATTTCATTCGCCAGCGCATCGTACTTCTCAACCTTGATATTCGAGCGGTTGATTACACTCAGCGTGTTTTCATCCATGGTCTGTAGCGACAGGACGCCCTGGGCCAGAATGCCGGCATCGGCCAACACTTTGATAATTTTCTGTAGATACCTGGTGGAATTTTTGGCGTAACTACCCCCGAATGTCTCGGGGAAGCCTGTGGTGGTCTTCAGATAGGCGACATGTTCCGCAATAGCGACATCCCTCTCAAAAACGCCAAAATTTGCATCACACTGCGAAACTGACGCGACTTTCATGTCGGAACACCACGTCAGTTCGCCAAACACTCGCTCCAGGTCAAATTTGCGAATTTTACTCGTGGTGGCACTACCCCAGTCGCAAAAGGTACAACCGTAGGGGCATCCACGGTTTGTTTCCAGAGTCGCATGCAAACGCGGCACACCCCGATAAGCGTCGAACAACCCCGTCAGATAAGGCGAAGGGATGGTATCCAGATCCTGGATACGGGCTCGATCGGGATTGCGGAAAATCTCACCACGATAACGATAAGTGATGCCGGAAACGCTCTGCAAAACGGAAAGATCGGGGTTTTCCTGGCCGATGACACTGCGCAGCTTATCCAGCGTATCTGCTGCGCTGGCTTCGCCTTCACCTCGAATAATGATGTCTACATGTGGGAACTTGGCGAAATAGTCTTCTCCATCCTGAGCATACTTCGGCGTGTCCGGACCACCGTGTATGGTGATACTGTCGGGGCTCAAGCGCTTTACGGTTTCGGAGACTGGAATACTGTTTCCATGCGTCCACAGATAATTTGAAAACAGGTAAATGGCAGGCTTGGAGGTGAACCCGGCTATTCGATCATCATCCCATATCCAGTCCAGACGAAAATCATAGAATTCGTCCAGGCTACCTTCATTGTAGGCCTTGCTGTATGCCATAACCAAGCCCAGTGCAGCAGGAATGGCGTCGCCGAAGGTTACTGGAATCACCTTGGTTCTATAAACGCCTGTCTGCTGCTGGCGCAGCGCTTCGACTTTATCGAGTTCCGCTGCCTGCCGTGCAATATTGGCCCTCAAAGTCTGCTTGTAACCCAGAGCTTTTTGCTCCGTCACCGTCGGCTCAACATTCGACAGCAAATCATGGGCGTACAAGCATGACAGTATCTGGACGAGTCGAGCTTCCTCCACTGCGTGCCCCTTTAGCAGAGCACTCTGGCCTTGCCATCCGTCGGCAAAGGTAGTCGGCATGGAAAACTGTCCGACCGCTATCAACTCGGCGGCAGAAAGGCCCAGTAGCAGGTGACCATCGTGGTCAACCAACTCAAACTCACCATCGCCAACTCTCAGGGTTTGCGGGACTTTCAATGCAATCAAGCCCTTACTCAATTCATGGTCACAAGAGTTGGCCCGTATTCTCGACGGGAGCAACTTGGCAACCGGGTTAGCGTGTTGCCGACGGCGCAAACGACCGTGCCGACCCAAGGACCGAATGAATTTCTCAACAATTTCTCCCGATTCACCGGTTTTGCTGGCGACGGTAGATACCACCTCCGCAATCTCGACATGTTCGCCAGCCCGCAGCTCAACCAGCGCCACTAGCTCATGAAATTGCAGCTTGTACGCCACTGATCCCTGTGGACTGTGGAACTGCAAGCCCTCTGGCCCCAGCTTTACTATGCACTTAGTGGTCAGTTTTAATGGCAGAGATTCCAATTTTTTCATCTTAAGTTACTCAAACCTGTAATTTATTCCATCGGGCGTGGACTATCTGGCTACCCTGACTGCTTTGTCTTCGCCTACTATGTGTCTCTTTGACGCCCAAGTTTAGACAATAGTAAAGTGAAAGCCAGTGGTATTTTTTCGACAAGTTATGACGTTGCTCACATAAAATCGTTAAAAAGAGGGCATTGCCAGAGTACAGCCAGCTAAAACATACCAATATAGCCGGATTAAGCAACATCCTTTCTGTAAATTCGGTTATCCCTTAATTGCCAGTTCTTCGTCAAAGGTGACATAGCGCTTGTCTGCCGTCTGCCAGTCTTCCGCAATTTCCATTAACACCGCCGATACCAGTCGCAGGCACGAG
>JBDNIE010000344.1:0-2974 GCA_041688425.1 Halioglobus sp.
GGTAAGCAGGTAAGCAGGTAAGCAGGTAAGCAGGTAAGTCGCAGGCCGAAGCTCGCCGGGCTGAACAGATTCAGGCCTTCGCCGCGACCGGCTCTCGCCACATCAGCCAGACAGGTGGAGCAGAATCAGCAAACTGGATCTGCTGTTGCACCTTAAACCCATGACCCTCGTAAAACGCCAGGTTTGCTGCTTTTGAGTTCTCCAGATAGGCAGGCATTCCCTCGGCGTCGCATTGTCTCAAAAGATGAGTGATCAACTGGGTGCCAATGCCCTGCCCCTTGTTGCCCGGCGTGACTCCGATGGCAAAGAGGTAGTAGTGCGGGATTTTGGGGTGGTGGCGCTCCGTCTTTACGCCACTGAGGAGCATACGATAAATGCCCCGCATTCCGCCGAGCCTAAATATTTTCGCGACACTCGAAAGTTTCACTGGCCAATGGAGCGTTTGGTGCGGCCCCAACCAGACGGCAACACCACGGCCCTGCGGTTCCAGGTAGGAGAGCTGGTGGGGGATGAACACGGGGAGCATGATTTCGAAAAATGATTCCAGTGATGCGGGGCTATTGCAGGTCCAGTTAATGACAGGGTCATCGGCGAATGCTGCCGCGAGGATGCGAATGGCCTCATGAGTATTTGCGACATCTAGCGCCTTAACGTTCATTGTCCGAATATTCGCCTTAGAAGGTTTGCCGAACGAGTAATTTAGCATATCGTCGGGCGATACGTTGCTTTCGATAGCGGGCTGCTGGCGGGCTCTCAATTTAGCCAGTGAATAAAAGCGACAATCTGCGCCACCGTCTCGCGGGGATAAAAAAGGAAGGCGGCAACATGGGTGCCCTAGCTTTCCTTCGAGGCAAGGCCAGAGTGCTCGGGGTCAATAGTGGGCGCCCTCTTAGGCCGCCTGTATCCCGGTCGCGCCACCCATAGAAAAGCCCATCGCGACGGGTGGCCGCTCGGGCGGCTTATGTCTGGCCCAATTGATGAGGGCCTCGGCGTCATATTTTTCGGTGCTGCCAAATTGTAGTCCTTGCCCATCGGTGTCTGATTCTCCGTGGTTGCGCAGGTCGATAACTGCCACCGATACGCGCTAAATTCAGGCAGATCAACGCGAGCGGGGACACGTCAAATACAGGCATTTGGGAATTGGTGTTCCAAATGTGCTCTGGCCGCCGCAGGATGCCGGGTTGCCACGTGGGAATAACAGCTAACCGGGAGGGCTCATGGACGAGCGAGTGAATAGAGTCGAGAGTGTAATTGGTGTATTGAGTGACATAGAGGGTGAGGAGGTTGTTGGGGTTGATGCAATCGAGGGGCGCGAAGGGGGGCCGTGTCAGTTATGTTCGCACATGCCGCGTTACAATGTGTGGCACGCCCTGAAAGGCGGCTTGCCCACCATTACGATCAGCGATGCAGATTATCGCTCCCTGCAGCTACCGTGTGACGCCTTAAAGGAATAGCGCGACTGCAAACCAGGGCAATAGCACCGGGTTGCAGTCAAAGCGCAGGGGCTATTCTTGCGGCATAATCGCATTAATGTGGTCCAGTGCCTCGCTGTATTCTGTCAGCAGGCGGAAGACAATATCGCGACACGATTCGATCGTATTGATCTGCCCCACTACCTGGCCGATCGGGTTAAACGCCACTTTCTGGCAGTCTCCGCTGCCGGCATAGCGGTGTGTGCGGCGCACCGCATCGTAGGTCAGGTAGCCCTGCAGCGGCATCGGTAATGCATCCGGAGTGTCGGCACGCTCCCAGGCCTCAGTCCACTCATTTTTAAGCACGCGGGCTGTTTTGCCGGTAAAAGAACGCGAGCGCACGGTGTCCTCGGAGGTGGCATTCATATAGGATTCGCGTTGCTCCGGTTCGGCATGCGCTTCCTCGGAGTTCAGCCACATCGACCCCATCCAGACGCCTTCTACACCCATGCTCATAGCGGCCAGTACCTGGCGACCGTTGGCAATGCCGCCAGCGGCCAGCACGGGCAGCGGGGCGAGGGCGTCGACCATTTGCGGCCACAACACCACTGACGTCACTTCACCGGCATGGCCGCCACCTTCTGAGCCCTGGCAGATTACAAAATCCAGGCCCGCTTTCTTGTGGTTGATGCCGTGCTTGAGGCGTCCGGCCAGCGCGCCTATCAGGCGACCGGAGTCGTGCACCTGCTTGATAATATCATCGGGCGGCGTGCCCAACGCGTTGACGATCATGCGACATTTGGGGCGCGTCAGGGCCTCATCGACGAGCAACTGTGCCTGTACTGCAGAGAAGCTGAGGCTGACCTCATCGTCCGCGTCCGGCCATTCGGGTACGCCCGCGTCTGACAGCAGCGTGTTCACGAACTCACGGTGCTGCTGGGGAATGGCGTCCTGCAACATCGCCACGAGTTCCTCCGGGCTAGTCTTGTCCATACCCTCGTATTTCTGCGGAATGGCGGTGTCTACGCCGTAGATGTGATCGCCAATATGGTCATCAATCCAGTCGAGTTCCTCCTTTAATTTGGCGGGAGAAAACCCTACCGCCCCGAGTACACCAATACCCCCCGCCTTGCTGACGGCCACAACAACGTCGCGGCAGTGAGTGAAAGCGAAAATGGGTACTTCAATGCCCAGCTCTTTACAGAATTTGGTTTGCATAACGTGCCTCGTGTGTCCGCGCTACTGCGAGATAGTGTATTAACGGGTAGCATAATAGCGGAGTTCGGTCGGCGTATGAATGGCGGGAGAGGCCGAGAAAACTAGCAGAAGTTGACCCGGTGGGCATCGGGGATTCCAGCAAAGTGTCTGCGTAAAGTTGGGGGACTGCGCCAGTCCGGTTACTCATTGGGATATGCGAAATGCGCTGGCGCAGAGTCAGATGACCCATACACAGCCCAGAGTCCCGCTAGAATCTCACCAAATTGTGAATAATCGCCGTGCAGGTCGCAGTCGACTTCGCTATGCTTTCGCTTATCGATTGAAAGCCTGCGGCGACTAATTCA
>JBDNIE010000345.1:0-3835 GCA_041688425.1 Halioglobus sp.
AACGGCAGCAATTACTGCAAATAAAAGCTACGCAAAGCGACGACACCTAACCGGCAATCATAATTGTCGCGGACCGGACAAGATAGTTGACGTCGAACAGTGGCCCTGAAATATAGTTTATCCCAAACGGGGAGTGTATGGGATCAGGTTGACACACAGGGGGGTTTTGTCCCACCGGCTACCATCTTTCCTTTGTTCGATGCGCCTTGGTCCCGGCCCAACAAGTCTGAGTTCTATATTAACTCTGCTAGATAGGCATGCCTGCTCCGATACTGTTCAATCGGCCTAGATTCGAGAGAACGTATTTATGAGGCTGTATGGACCATCTTGTTCTCCACGTTAAGTTATACCAATCACCCCTGGATACGTCCGGCTAGACAGATTCGCCTGGCATGGTAGTGTTTAAGAAATAGTTCTTTTTGTTCATTGACACATGACCTCCGGGTTGTGTGTCGCGCCCTGTATCCAAGTGACTGGATATGGGACGCGTCACATCAACCTAAAAGGAGGTATTAGTATGTCGCTACAGCTAAGCTTCGCTGAAATCAAACAGCGTATCTCTATCGTAAAAGGTGCCAAGTTACTTGGCTTATCTCTCCGAGAGGATGGTAATTCTTTTCGTTGCGCTTGTCCCTTTTGTAATGGGGATGATCGTAGTTTGTCTTTACTTGAGGAGGCTAACTCTTTCAAGTGTTTCAAATCTGGTAAGTACGGCTCGATTATCGACCTCGTTATGCACGTAAAGGATGTGGGCATACGTGAGGCCAGCCAGTGGCTCGTAGACAACGAACACAAGGAATGGCTGGATGAGTATGAGAAAGCGCCTCACACTCCGTCTGATCACTCCTTAAAGCCGTTAGAGAACCGCCCCAAGCTCAATGCCAATGCTGATGAAGTAAAGGAATTAGGTCTTGATACTGACTTGGCTGAAAGAATGGGTATTGGTTTTGCCAGTAAGGGACTACTCAAAGGTACGGTTGGCGTTCCGTTGTATATCGACGGAGCAGTAATCGGTTACCTGGGCATACCAAAAGGTACATGGGTGAAGTTACCCAAAAATCTGCTGGTGCAATCATGAGTCGGGATTCAGACGATGCCGTCATAGATCAGGCACGTAAGATTCTGAAAAGACGGATACGGCGCAGAGCTGTTTTGTCTAGTCCTTCACAGGTTCGAGAGTACTTCGCAATGGAGTACTGTAACCAGGAGCATGAAGTGTTCAATGTGGTCTACCTCGATAGTCAACACACAATCCTGGCAAATGAGGAGATGTTCAGAGGCACGATTGATGGAGCGGCGATCTACCCACGCGAAATTGTCAAAGCTTGTCTTAGACACAACGCGGCGGCAGTCATCTTCCATCATCCTCATCCATCGGGAGTTGCCGAACCTTCAAGTGCTGACAGACGAATAACCGAAAGGCTTACGTCTGCTTTGGCACTGATTGATGTTCGGGTTCTCGATCACTTCATAACTGGCGAAGGTAGTTCCTATTCATTCGCTGAGTCTGGCTTACTGTAATGGGTACCGTGATAACTCCCAGAACTCCGCAATGGAGAATCTGGGTGGATACCCTGGCTTATACGCAAGGGTTAGTGTCTGACAGTTTTCCGCAGTTCAAATTGGAAGTGACCTTATGTAAGTCGTGCAAGACGATGTATGTAGGTTTTCCAACGAGTAACCCGAACGATTGTGTATGTTGCAAGAGTTGTGGCGTTGACCTTTTCATCCTTGATGACTTTATTGATTCCTATTAGGAGGTTCCTATGTTGATGTTACATGCTGGGGCAGAGCCAGTTGATTTCTCTGCACTTCGTGATGTTCCCCTCCCACTAGCAACCGCTTCGCATGTTCCGATTGCTCATTTCCGTTTTGTTGAAATGGTGAAGATAGCTTTGCAGCTTCATAACCATGTCATAGCTGGAGAAGAGTACGGTGTCACACCGGACGGCTTGGAATTCTTCGGGGTTCTCAAGCTTCAATCTGACTACGGCGATTACACGGATGTCTGCGGATTGCGTAACAGCAACTCAAAGAAGTTTCCCGCCAGTGTGTCTTACGGTTCACAAGTCTTTGTCTGCGACAACCTCGCCTTTATTGGCGAACACGTAGTCAAGCGACGGCATACTACAAAACTGCTTCGTGACCTTCCTGGTCTCGTTATGGAGATGATTGAGCCTTTGGCTTTTGCCAGGGAAGCCCAACATCGAAAGATCGAGCAGTATCGTGATTTCGGTATCAATCAAGTGGTGGCCGACTTCATTATCATGGAAGCGTTCCGGCAGGGTGTTATAAACGTCCAGCGTATCGCTGAGGTGCATAGCGAATGGGAAAGTCCCACTTATGCAGACTTCGCACCTCGCAACGCCTGGTCATTGTTCAACGCATTCACACATGTTCTGGCAGGTAAGATTGCTGGAAATCCCGGTAGCACGAAAAAGTTACACACCGTCATCGATGGAGTGTGCGAACACGTTTGACCTATCTAGTTCTTTGACTCTCTTCGGAGGGTCTTTTTTTGCGTTTCGATATAGTGTATCCAGATAAAACTACTAATTTATGGTCTGTGCAGATCTTCAAAAAATGCTTTTACGTTTTTTTCTTTTGGCTCAAAAAATATTTTCGAATCCCTTTCAACTGCATCGGTTCAGCGGGTGAAATTTCTTCATCGAAATTTTGCTTTTTAACATCGAGTAATTGTAGGCGACCTTCAGCTTTTCCAAGCGCGTAGTTTTTGTTCTGTAGATCTTCGATTAAGTTAGTGTTTTGTTGCACAAGGTGATCACGAACGTGGTGTGCGGCTTGCTTCTCAATTTCAACATTCATTAGTTTTCTCTCGAGTTCCAACTTGTCTCGCTTAAGCGACTTGCATTCACTCTTGAGTAGATCATTCTCGCCCTCAGACTTTTTACTATTGCTCTGGCCTGGAAAGCTGTTGTCTGGCTCGGCATGTTGCTTTTTTACTTGGTGAGAATTTTGATCGTCATCTACACGATTTTTCTCAAGCTGGGGTAGTGGCGCACTCGGTCGGACGCGATTGAGTTCGCCGATTTTCTTGGCGACAGATTCTTCGTTTACGTAATATTTTTCGTACTGGCCATTTTCCTCAGGCCTTAAAATTGCGGTCAAAAGATTTTTGGTACACCACCTTATTACAGTCCTCTCAGAAACTGGGTGCCCTGCCTTGATAAGCATCCCTCGTACTTCAGGAATTGATAGAGTGAAAAAAAGTTCTATAACCTGGTGTTGCTGGGCCTTGGAAACTACATTTTCTATCCCCTCCTGTAATGGTATGGACTTGTCTCGGTTCGTCTCGTCACTGGCGCGATGCGTCGCGACACGTCGTGGCAATGACACGTCACTACTTGGCATGTCTTCGTGATTTTCTTGGTGTAGATTCATATACTCAAAATTTAACATTTCCTCATGGCGTAACAAGCGCTCTTATCCACAAATGGTGATGGGCGCGGGTGCGGATCGGGAGTTCCGGGGCAATTCAGCGGTGGGATGGGGGAACGGGTTCCTAGAATACCAGTTTGTCAGGAACGCGACTCGGGGTTTGCCGCAAGCGACGTGAGGGACTCGGGTTCGGACCGGCAGTCGTGAGTCAGGGCAGTGGGGTTTACGGAAGCTGATTTTCTGGTTTCCTGTTCTCGAGAACTCCTTGTAGACTCCCCGAATCCAGTCGATGATCTTCACCCCTCTCTCCGGGATAGTCGGTAGTGCATCATTCTTTCTGTAATTTCATGGTGGCTTGAAGAGCTGAGCCACTCGGTTATCCTTTTGATTGTGAATTTGTCGATTTACAAAACAAGAGGAAAAACAAAATGGCTCA
>JBDNIE010000346.1:0-55471 GCA_041688425.1 Halioglobus sp.
GTAGTTGCGTAGTTGCGTAGTTGCGTAGTTTGAAATCTAGTTGCTTCTTTTGAACACGAGCCAGTGAGGCAACGTTACAGTCGGGACACGCCAAATAGCGCACATCCATGTGCAGGCTCGGGCGGCGACGTCCTGTCGCGACACGGTCCCAACCGTAACGTTGCCACCCAGGCTCGCCATATTCAGCACGCTTTAAGCTGAGCCACTACCCATGCGCCATGGTCAGCAATGTCGGTAATCAGTGGAATTTTCCATTATCCAACGGGTAGCTCGCACCACAGCATTCTTCGCCCATCATCTGCGCCATTAACGCCGGATCCTCACTGTAGGCAGCAGTACGGCAACCGCCGGGCACATCAAAGATCGCCACAGCGCGCCACGGTTCCTGACCCTGGTACAGCACGGTGTATCCCACTACCGAACCCTGGCCAGAGAAACCCGCCACTACTTCACATAACTCAGTCTCGCAGCTCACCTGCTCGGTCACATCGGCACATGCCCAGCCGTCGACGCCGGGCGTCGCCGACCACAAGGCACAGGCTTGCTTGGTCGACATTCCGCTGACAGCAGTCACCAGCCCCGTTTCTGCCGGATTCTGGCGCAACAGTTGGGCCATGCGCACGGTCGCCTGAAACACGAAGTTGTTCAGTGGCCCACCCGCAAACGTCATACCCCCGGTCACACTGACATTGTGCAGCGGATGCATGCCAAACTCCTCTAACTGCACCCGAATGGCGTAGGGAAAGCAGGAATACAACTCACACAGGCGCACATCACTGAAATTAAGGCCCGCTAACTCCATGGCCACCTGCGCAGCAATACGAAACCCGGGACTTGCGCCCATGTCCTTGCGACTGGATACGACCGACATACAGTTCGACTCGGTAAACGCGCGCGGAAACACCCACTTGCTGCGCTCGATACCCAATGCTTGCGCGACCTCGGCGGAGCACAATATCAGTCCGGCGGCCTGGTCAACGTTCCACTGGCTGTTGTGGAGCTTGGTGTAGGGGAACGCCAGCATTCGATTTGCCGCGGAGTGTTCGCGGATATGCTTTGCCGTTACCACCTGATCAGACCACGCATCGGGGTTATCGGCGGCACGTTCGCTGAGGCGGGCATACATCGCGGCCATCTGGTCGCGGTGTTGATCCACACTCAACCCCTGCTTGTGGCGCAGTGCACTGTCCATAATCGCGTAATAGCCCACTGGCATGCCGAGCCCGGTATCAGATTCCACGGAAGACCACATCTCTGCTTGCGGACGAAGCGTGATGCCTGGCTCTGCACCAGCCTGCTGTGTTTGCGGTGCCTGCTCCCCGGCTTTACCCGCACAGAGCTCGCGATACCGGGCTTCACCGCCCGTAACCAGCACCACACGCGCTTCACCAGACTCGATGCGCTGGCAGGCGCGGGTCAACAGGCTCTGTTGCAAGATTCCGAACTCCGCCAGCAAAGTAGTAGCGGATTGCGCTCCCAACGCGTCTGCCAACAGGCGGCCGGGATCACTGTAGCCCCACATACTTTTGGGCACCATGATTTCGTCTGCCTGCCGCAGGAGGTCTGGGCACCCCGCATCCGTTGCGGCATCGCGCAAGGCCTGCTCCATCAGCGCCAAGGGCTCCAACGCCACTCGATAGTCGTCGATTTTTTGCTGCACGGCGGCGACACCCACCAGCACCGGCGTATTGGCAGACAACTCAGCCATGGATGAACTCTCCCGCATACCAGTTCAGCATGGCGATTTTTTCCTCCAGAGGCTTGTCCTCCTCCATTTCATAGACATTGCGAAAACCAATGATCACGTCAGAGACACCGATACTTTCAAGCGTCTTAATGCCCTCTGGCGTGAAGGCATTCTGGCCCGTGGTAAACACTCGAAAAGGCTTGTCAGCAGTGCCATATTCCTTGCGCAACTGGCCGATACGGCCGATATAAGCCTCCAGTTCCTCAATGCTGGCACCGGCGCACATCCAGCCGTCGCCGACTCGCGCGGCCCGCTTCAGGGCGGGCTCCGTATGGCCTCCTATTAAGAGCGCCGTCGGCTGGCTTGGCACAGGATTCATCTTGTTGGCCGGCATCCGATGCATTTCGCCGTTATAGCCAAAATAATCGCCTGTTTCCAGGCCGCGCAAAATATCGATCTGCTCATCGAAGCGCTTGCCGCGCTTCTCCCAGGGCACGCCGCAAATCGCGAAATCCTCCTCCCAGGGACTGATACCAATACCAAAATCGAAGCGGTTGCCCGACAGCACCTGAATACCCTGTACCTGTTTGGCCACAACGGGTGCCTGCCGCACAGCTAATTTGTAGACGAAGGTCGCGAGCCGGATGGTCTCGGTAGCCGCAGCCATCGCGGCCACCGCTATCAAGCTCTCAACAAAAGGCACGCTTTCCAGAAACTCCCTGCTACCATCTTTGTTGTAAGGATATTTGGAACTGGCCTCCTGCGGATAACAAATGCTGTCGGGTATGGAAATCCCGTGGAAACCCGCCTGCTCCGCCGCTTTGGCGAGGGGAAGGTAGTGATCGGGAGCACACATTCCGACCTGATAACTGAATCGCATGATTTTTATCCTCAAGCAGTGAGAAGGGGCTGAGCTGGAACGCCAGAACTGCCATACTTTAATCGCTATTTGCGCCAATAGCCCCGTGCTGCGGTAATTTTCGGCGTGTGGGCTCACATACTGAACCCTGCGCCTATCCCAACGCTGTATACTTCTCAATTGGGCGCCGACAACCGATAGCCATTAGCCAGTCAATGGCGCCTCCAAACCAGCTTTCCAGCCATGACGATAAATATCCGCACATGAGCCCAGCAGCAGAAACAACTCAAACCGATGCTAGCGATCAAGCCCAGCGCTTCCTCTTTGAGCACGCCGACATCCGCGGCGAGTTCGCGCACCTGCACTGCGCCTACCGCGACATACTGGCGATCCATCAATATCCTGACGGAGTCAATCGGCTGCTGGGTGAATTCCTCGCGGCGTCCGTGCTGTTGAGCACGAACCTCAAATTTGAGGGAAAACTGGTCTTGCAGGTTAGATCAGAAGGACAAATACCACTGTTAATGGTGGAATGCGACCACACTCTTCAAGTGCGGGGCATTGCCCGCGGTGCAGAGCAGGCTTCGTCCGATAATAACGACCAGTTGCTACAGAATGGGCAATTGGCGATTACCATCGACCCCACCAACGGGCAGCGCTACCAGGGTATCGTAGCGCTGCAGCAGGGCTCACTGGCACAGAGCCTCGATAGCTACTTTAAACAGTCGGAGCAGCTGAATACGCGCATCTGGCTGGCCGCAGATGGCGAACGCGCTGGCGGCCTGCTGCTGCAGCAACTGCCGGCACAGGTCACGCCCGATGATGCCGACCGCCAGCAACAATGGGAGCATATATGCGCCCTGGCCGCCACGATGCGGGCCCCTGAGCTACTCTCGCTGGGTAACGAGCAACTGTTATACCGCCTTTACCACGAGGACCCTGTCCGTGTATTTGAGCCCAGCGGGATACGTTTTCACTGCACATGTTCGCGCGAGCGCACCCGCAATGCGCTGAGCACACTGGCACCGGAGGAAATTCTCGACATTCTGGAAGAACAGGGTTGTGTCACGATGGAGTGTGAGTTTTGCAACCTGGTGTATCGCTTTGAACGCAATGACCTTGATGCGTTGCTGCAAGGTCATTTAGCCAGAATTTTACACTGATCACATTTTGGCCAAAATTAGCCGTATTTATGCTCAATATATTTCGCAAAGGGCCTCGATTCTGACATAATTGCGCCCCCGTGAAGCCCGTAAAATTGCGCAGAGACCGCTTCTGGCCTGCACTTTATAACGACAGGACGCACCATGACGCTAGATATCCAAACCGCCCAGATATACACCAACCTGGCGAGCTCCAAACTGATTGAAGAATCCATAAAACGCGGTGAGGGTGTATTATCCGACACCGGCGCTCTGTTGATCACCACCGGCCATCGCACCGGCCGCTCCCCTGCAGACCGCTTTGTGGTGAAGGAGCCGAGCACCGAAGACAGCATCGATTGGGGCAGCGTCAACCGCCCCTTTGACAGCGACAAGTTCGATGCTCTATGGGATAAGATGCAGTCCTATCTGGCGATCCGTGACCGCTTCGTAGCGCACCTGCATGTGGGCGAGCACAGCGACCACTACCTGCCAGTAAAAGTCACCACCGAAACTGCGTGGCAGTCCCTGTTTGGCCGCAATATGTTCATCCGCCCCAAAAACTATAACGCAGGCCGCAAGCCCGAATGGAACGTCCTCAATGTTCCCGGCTTCGAATGTATCCCGGAGCGTGACGGCACTAACTCTGACGGCGTAGTCATTATTAATTTCGCCCAGCGCAAGGTCTTGCTTGCGGGCATGCGCTACGCCGGTGAAATGAAAAAATCCATGTTCTCGGTGCAAAACTTTCTGTTACCCGAGAAAGACGTGATGCCCATGCACTGCAGCGCCAATGTAAGTGAGGAAGGCGACACCACGCTGTTTTTTGGCCTGTCTGGAACGGGCAAAACGACACTCTCCGCAGACACTGAACGCTACCTGATTGGCGACGACGAGCACGGCTGGGCCAAGGGTGCAGTATTCAATCTGGAAGGCGGTTGTTACGCTAAAACGATTGATCTCAGCCAAAAAAATGAGCCAGTGATCTGGGACGCTATTGGCTTCGGCGCCATTATTGAAAACGTGGTACTCGACGATGATCGGCATGCAGACTATTCCGACACCAGCCTCACGGAGAATGGCCGCTGCTGCTATCCTCTGGAGCATGTAGAAAAGCGCACGCAAACCAACAGCGGCGGTGAACCCAAGTGCGTCATTTTCCTCACTTGCGACGTGTCTGGCGTTCTTCCACCGGTATCCATTTTGTCCAAAGAAGCGGCGGCGTTTCATTTCCTCAGTGGCTACACCGCGCGTGTGGGCTCTACAGAACTGGGCGCAGAAGCGGGCATCCACCCGACCTTCTCCACCTGCTTCGGGGCGCCCTTCATGCCGCGCCCGGCGAGTGATTACGCCGAACTCTTGATGAAGCGTATTGATGATTTCGACAGCCAGGTTTACCTCGTGAACACGGGCTGGATCGGCGGCTCCGGCGCACCGGGCGGCAGCGGATCAAGGTTCCCTATTCCAGTAACGCGAGCCGTGGTCCATGCCTGCCAGAGCGGCGCACTGCTCAAGGGTCCCAAGGCTCACCTGGACATCCTCAACCTTGATTTTCCCACTGAAATCCCGGGTGTCGACGCTCAGTATGTCGATCCACGCAAGGGCTGGGGAAGCGATGCCGCCTACGACGAGCAGGCCCTCAAGTTGGCCCAGCTGTTTGCAAAAAATATCACGAAGTTTGAAGCATCTGATGCGGTTGTCGCCGCAGGACCACAAGCGGGTTAAGGCGCTGACCTGATCACCTCAAGGCTCACTGCTCAGTGGGCCTTTTTTTTGGCATTGCGCTAACCGGTATACAGCTCGCCCGGGGCTAGTTCTGGTTAGCGCTTTTCAAGCGCAGCGCGCAGCGACTGCTTCTGCCGCAACATGAAGGCGGAGACCTGATCGCCAAGCAGATACAGGCAGGGCACCAGCAAGAGGGTCACTCCAGTAGCAAAAAGCACGCCAAACGCCAGCGAAATGACCATTGGAATCAGGAACTGCGCCTGCACACTGGTCTCGGACATAATCGGCAGGAGGCCGACAAAAGTGGTCATGGACGTGAGGATAATAGGCCGGAAACGGTCCTGGCCACCTTGCAGTAAAGCTTCAAAGACATCGTGACCAGCAGCACGCAATTGGTTGCAGCGATCAATCAGTACCAGATTATCATTCACCACCACACCCGCGACAGCAATCACGCCCAACAGCGAAAACATGCTGATTTGCCAATCAAAAATCAGATGGCCAAAGATAGCGCCCATAAACCCAAACGGCACCGCCGTTAGCACCAGAAAGGGTTGCCAGTAGGATCGAAACGGGATCGCCATAAGTGCATAGACAATCAGCATGGCCAGACCCATGTAGGTCAGCATCGCACCGAGAAACTCAGACTCTTCCCGCAACTCGCCATCCAGATCCAGAATCAGCCCCGGGTAGCGTGCCTGCAGATCGGGCAAATGGTTGGTCACAAGGTCATTCACGACAGCGCGCGGATCTGCGACACCGGCCAGCACATCGGCCGTGACTTTCAGGGAGCGCTTGCGATCGATGCGGTCGATGGTGAAGTAGCCCGGCTGGTAACGCACGTCGGCCACCACATCAAACGGCACCTCATCACCCGCGGGGGTGCGCACGCGCATCTCACTGAGGTTGTCGACAGACAGACGTTCACGCTCGGGGTAACGCACCATCACTCTGACATCTTCCTTGACCTGCGGAATTCGTTGCGCTTCCGCACCGTAAAATGCCTCGCGCACCTGACGCGCCAGATCGGCCAACGTCACCGACAGGTTTTCAGCCGCTGGCTTCAGACCAAGTACAATCTCTTCCTTGGGCGATTGCAGCGTGTCGCGAATGTTGTAAACACCCGGATAGGTTTCCAACATAGCGTGCAGTTCAGCGGACACGGCCCGCAGATCCTCCAGCGATGGCGATTCCAGCGCCAAAGTAATCGGCTTGCCGCGCTCGTTAAACGTATAGTCCAGATTGAAACTCTCAACCGGACCTAAATCACCAATAAGACCACGCCAGTGCTCAGTCACTTCGCTGATATCAACGTCGGTCCCAAGCACCTCTATAGTCACCTCCAACTCGTGCTCACGCGCCCGGGAATGAATGAGACCAATAGGAGGCATTGCGTTGTTGTCGAGCGCGGCGCTGTTGAGTGCCACTTTCACCTGTTGGGCAGCGGATTCCACCTGCTGCAATACGCGCTGCGTTTCACTGAAAGGCCCACCTTCGGGGAGCGTGATCTCCGCTTCCGTATAATCGGCCGTCACCGCCGGATAGAACGATGAGCGCAGCCAGCCACCGGCATAAAGCGCCATGCTGAACAGCAACACCACAAGGAAAATCGCGATCACCAACTGGTTGGCGTGCAGGCATCGCTGCAAAAACGGGCGATAAACTTTTTGCGCAAAATCACTCATGCCGTTGGCGAACCGCAGTCGATACGACTCCAGCCTGCGTAATGCCGCCACTTTACTCGGTCTCGGCGGTTTCATATGGGACAGGTGTGAAGGGAGAATCCACAGGCACTCCACCAGTGAGAATGTCAGAGCCAGTATCACCACAATGGGTATCGGGATAGCAGCGCTGGCCATATCGCCGGGCAGAATCAGCATGGGTGCGATAAAAATCATGGTGGAAATCACAGCGTACATCACTGGCCGTAACACCGCGCGCGTGCCGTTAACAGCGCCCTTCCTGCCCGCTTCCCCTGCCATCTGATGGGAGTAGATAGACTCTCCCACAATGATGGCATCGTCTACCACGATGCCCAGGATCAGCAGGAACGCCATCATGGACACCATATTGAGGCTTACCCCGGTCAGTGGCAGCAACAGGAAGGTACCCATGAAGGCAACCGCAATGCCTATGCAAACCCACAGCGCGAGCAGCGGGCGAAGAAACAGCATCAACACCAAATAGACCAGCGCGAGACCGCCAATACCGTTCTTGATAAGCGTATCGGCGCGACCTTTGAACGGCACCGACGAATCTCGCCAAACCGTCAATTCCACATTGGGTGGCAAGCGCTTACCCCGAGCCTCAGCCCAAGCGTGCACGGCCTCACTCGTCTCCAACGTATTGGGGTTTGAAGTGACATAAACATGCAGGTTGTGTGAGGGCTTACTATTGAAACGGGTGCGGACATCCACATCCTCGAAATCGTCACGCACTGTGGCGACGTCACCGATCACCAGCTGGGTGCCGTCGCTGCGACTGAGCAGCGGAATGTTCTCGAAATCCTGACGGCTGTAGGCCTGTCCGCGCGTCTGCAACTGGATATCGCCCTCGGCTGTTTTGATAGCGCCGGCGGGCAAATTGAGTGAAGAACCGCGAATCGCATTTACAACATCAGTAAAATCGAGATCATAGCGCCGCAGGTTATACTCAGACACTTCAACCGATAACTCATACGGCCTTGGGCTGACCAGATCTACAACAGAAACATGCGGCTGCGCAGCGAGTTCATCGCGCAGTTGCTCACCGAGTTCCTTCAGTGCTCGTTCCCCGATGTCACCCGCCACAGTGACCACTGCCATGTGATGGCGATGCGCCAGCTCCGTCACGATGGGCCGCTCAGCATCAGCAGGAAAGGTTGAAATGGCATCAACACGGGTCTTCACTTCAGCCGTCAGGCGCTGCATGTCGTAGCCCGTTTCAGCCTCGATTAATACCGTACCCAGACCCTGCCGCGCGGTGGAGCGAATCTCTTTGACACCGTTCAGGTCGTGAACGGCCTCTTCGATGCGCTGGCAAATCTGCTGCTCAACCTCACTGGGACCCGCCCCACGGTAAGGCATGGAGACACTCACGACATTGAGTTCGAAGTCCGGGAAAAACTGTTTGTCCAGAGCGGGCAGCGCGAGAGCCCCGCCAACCAGCAGGAACACCATCAGTAAATTGGCAGCAATCGGGTTATAGACAAACCAGCGAATCGGCCCGTTCATTAATGATCCAGCCCCGGCACCGGATTTGCCGTCACTTGCATGCCGGCCACTATCAGCATGGGCTCACGGACAATGACCCGCTCCTTTGCCTCAAGCCCCTGCACCCAGACCTGATCGCCCGCGCTTTGCACAACCGCAACCGGCCGCAGCTGGGCGCGCTGCTCGCTATCAACAATCATGACACTGCCATCCGAGCGCAACGCCGACTGTGGCAACAGTGATACCTGCGGCAGCGGTCTGCCACTGATAGTAGCCTCGACAAACAACCCCGGCGCCAGTGGCGGACGCTCATTGCCCGGTTCGTACGCAAAGGGCTTATGCACTTCCGCTACGGCGTAGACCAGGCGGCTACTCTCATCGATGGTGGCATCGGTGCGCACGATCCGCCCTTGCCACTCCCAGAATTTATTGGCGAAACTGACACGCAACAATACGGCTGCGCCGGCGGTGGTGCTGGCTGATTGATTTTCGTAGTTCAGCGGGAGGTCCAGCAATGCCACTTGCCGTCCAGTGAGCGGCAATCGCACCTGCACGACATCGGTGTCATAGATGGTGGCGATAGCGGTACCGGGAGTGATGAACTGGCCAATGTCGACGTTTTTCTCACTGATACGGCCGTTGAAAGGTGCCGCTATGGAGGTGCGAGCCAAATCCAGTTGCGCGGCTGCCAGATCGGCCTCGGACGCCTTCAATGATGCCTGAGCAGACGCCAATTGTGGCTTGCGCAAGAACAGGTCATTGGCCTGCTCTGTACCCAAATCACGCCATTCGCGCTTCGACTGCAGCGCTCGCCCCTGCTCCTCTGCCACCCGTTGCCGCGCATCAGCCACTCTTGATTCCGCTCTGGTTATGGCAAACTGGTAATCGATGTCCTCCACTTCCACGAGCACTTCACCGGCGCGAAAAAAGCTGCCTTCAGTAAAAAGTGCAGAGGCACTTTCCACACGTCCACCGACCTGACTGACCAGTTGTATCTCGCGCAGGGGGCGCACACTCCCCTGCGTCTGCACTGACAGTGAGCGCAGACTGGGAATCGCCGTCACTACATCAACTACAGGAGGAGACGACTCAATCGCAGCCTCGGGCTCGGGACCAGGCTTACCGACCCACAGGGCATACGAAATGCCACAGCCAACTAGCAGCACCAATAATGCCCAGATTCCATTGAGTGGCCGCATCAGCGCCATATTTCTTTCCCTTTGGTCGTTTGCGGGGCTGGATTTTAACCAATCTGTCAGACCCGACTGGTAAGAACTTACGCTGCTAGACCAGCGTCAACGCGAGTAGAGCTTTCCGGCGCACGCCATAAATACACACCCGTAAAGGGGAGCCGTCTCTCCATGGGCTAAGGCGGTCTGTTCAACCTCTACTCGCTTTGACGCCTCTGTGCTTCACTTCAGCTCATGTCAGTGCCAATCAGGTTGGACCCGGATTTAATCGCGTAATAGTACCCCAAATTGATGTTGGCACTCATCGCAATCCTCGCACGAGTTTGTAAGGGGGGCTGATACACTGCTCTGGCATTAAGGCCGTGCAGGTTAAGGTGTGATTTTAGTGACCGCTTGTTTCAATAGTCAGCATTCGGGTTATCCTTGTTGGAAACCTAACAATAAGGAGTCAAAACATGACCGCATATGAATATTTGGATGTCGGCCAGAGCAATCTTTCTAACGCTATAGCGATAGCCTCAAAATTGAAGGTGGCGTCCATGCCACCCTGATGGGGTTTGTCGTTGGCGAGCGAGTCGCTAGCGAGGGTATTCTCGCTTTCACGAGTGCCGTGCTCCCAGGAAGAAACCGTTATCCGAAGTCCAAGAAATCGTGGTGCGGGAGCACACCACACTCCAACAGAGCCACCAAAGTCTCTCTGCCGACAGCTTCGAACTGCTCCGCAGGTCCCCCGGTGACGTTAACTTCGGCGAGCAACTGCTTGGCAAGCTGTTTAGGCGTTCCCCTAGTGCCATGAACAGACTGCGATAGCGACAACAACACTACAAGTATTCCCAAAAGGGATCTGCTGTATCGATTCGCTCTGGCAGCCACGCCATGTTGTAACGGGCCATTCTGTGGCCAAAGCAGGCCGCTGGATCAATTTCAGGGAAAATGTCTTCCGCGATACCGTTGCGAATAAAAACCGCGTTAAAGCACTTCCGCTCGCATCCCACCAGCCGAAGTCCTTTTTGACTGGCCAAATTCACCAATGCTTTTAACGATGAACCCGTATACGTTGGTCCAGGATTCTCCAACTTGTAACTCGCCCAGTCAAAATCCTCTTGATACCGTTGAGTGACAGCAATATCAGGCCCCCATCCTTGTTGATACTCGGCGATAACCACTCGTGGCTGCACGGACTCTAACGCCTCAAATATCCAATAATCATTGCCATCAATATCCAGAGACAGCAAGTCTATTGCACCGCTGAGGTTAAGTGCGGCGACTAAATCGTTAATATTATCGCGGGTAATCCACGCTTGTTTAAATTTGGGTGGCCAAAATCCCGTGTCTCGACAAGATTTGAAGAAATCTGTTCCAGCATCTACTTTTTGCTGATTTCCATCGAATAGATACCCTTCCCAATCATGATTAATAATGAGGTTCGCACTATTGCAAGTTTGGCCATCGCCAGCACACAGCTCTAAAACTTTTTTGTCCGTTGTTCCAATCAGCGAAAACAAGTGGAGCAATATGCCATCTTCTCCATTTTGGGAATGCACCCTGAAGTGAACCTCATCTAACGTTAGAGGAGGGTTACCCTGGAACCGCATTGCCTTCCAAGTCGCGATAAGTTGCGCCTGCTGTAATTGCGTGTTGCTACTTTCCATTCTTATGTCCTGGTCAAAAATAATACTCAAATATGTTCGATTTGAGTCAACAGCAACACGAGACCATATCACAGGACTAATTTCCTTCACCACGATAAAGCGATCCTTCACCCCTAGCTCGGCCCCTGAGGGGGAGCTCCGCTATAAAGTCATATTTTTCTAGTATGTTTATTCTAATTTTAATCCCTAATCTAGCGTTGAACGGGTGGATTTCCCACTAAGCACTGCGACCTACTAGGAGAACACTTATGGCAGAAGCAAAGAAGACTGCACCGAAGACCACTCGTAAGCCCACTGCCAAGCGCAAGCCGGCTGCCACCAAGCGCGCTGCAACCAAGCGCGCTGCAACCAAGCGCGCTGCAACCAAGAAATCTACACCGGATTTTGCTGCGACCGCACAGGAAACGAGCCGCAATGTTTTCCTTGCCAGTCTCGGCTTTTATGGCAAGGCATTTGACCAGGCGCAAGAGCAGCTCACCAGCTTGCAGAAGCAAATGGAGCAGCGTCGCAAGAAAGCCGACAAAATGTACAAGGAACTGGTCAAGCGTGGCGCAAAGCTCGAAAACGATGCCAAAGGCGCTCTTAAGGATATCGATCTGCCAAAGCTGGAGCTGGGCACCCTGACTGACCGCAAAAAGCTTGAAGCTCAACTGAAGAAAGCCAAGGCGCGCTTTGAAGGATTGAAGGGTTCTGCCCGCCTCAAGACTGCTGCTTAAACAGAACACCATTCAAGATGTGGTATCCCTGCGAGTCAGGGACTTTTTTGGGGCCGCTCTGCGGCCCCTTTTTTTTGTCTGCTAATCTGTTCTAATGAGCGACGCAACTCTTGTGTCCGACACCGGGAAGGCAATCCGTATGAGTGATGAAAAGACGAAAGTCACCGACAAGGCAGGTGAAATAGCCAAGAATATCTGGCTGGCTGGCGTCGGCGCCTATGGCAAGGCCGTCGAGGAAGCGCAGGGCAGGCTGGAAAAAGCCATGGAACCCCCAAAGCTGTTTCGCGATCTGGTAAAAGCCGGCACCGCGCTTGAGGAGGAGGCCAGAGATACTACTGCCTCGGCGAGAAATTCAGTAGAGGAGCGCATCAACCGTGTACGTGAAAATTTTCACAACCAGCGGCCTGCGCGCATAGAAGACCTGACGGCACTGCACAAAAAAGTGGATCAACTGACCCGGAAAGTGGACAAGCTCAGCAAAGCGCTGACCGAGCAGAGTGCAGCCAAGGAGGTCAAGTCAGCAGCAACACCGGCGCGGCGAGCTACCGCCACCCGCACTTCAGCCAGCAGAACGAAAAGCCCTCCTGCAAAAGTGGCGCGCAAGACAGCAACAACTGCCAAAAAGTCAGCGCTCAAAAAAGCTCCCGCCTCGAGCAAGCGCAAGGCCTGATCCGGTTTACCGATGAAAACCCGGGATCGCATACTTCATACGAGCCTTGCGCTGTTCAATGAGGAGAGCGAGGCGAGCACCACCACGATCGACATTGCCAACGAAATGGATATCAGCCCGGGCAATCTCTACTACCATTTCAAAGGCAAGGATCAGATTATTGCCGAGCTGTTCCAGCAGTACGAGCAGGCCATGAACCACACATTGACCGCCCCCATCGAGCGACCGCTTAGCATTGATCGCGGCGGGGCAGAGAAGAATTGGTACTACCTGTATGTCGTGCTTGAGGAGATGTACCAATATCGCTTCCTGTACCACAACCTTGAGAATATTCTGCAGCGCTATCCGGACATAAAACGCGGCTTCAAGCGCTTGATGCAATTAAAGCGCGCTGCTTTGTATTCGATATGCCAAACGCTGTTGGAGCAGGAGGTCATTGATGCCCGAGACCAGCAGTTGTTGGGGCTGGCGGACAACATGGTGCTGAACCTGACCTTCTGGTTCAGTTACGAGGCATTGCTACATGACAGACGCGCACCACAAATCACCATTCACCAGGGTGTGTTACAGCTCATGACCATGGTGGCGCCCTACCTTGGCGATGATGAGCTCAATTTCTATCGCGACTGCGAATCGATCTACCTCAACAACATGATTGCGGAAACGGAATAGACTCTCACGTCTGGCGTTGCAGCAAAACCACATCCGCCCCTATGAACTCCAGGCCTGCACCGTGCTGCCCGGCCCACCAATGCCAGGTATCCTCACTGTAAAAACACACGTGCGTCGGATCATTTTTATAGTGCCAATTGGCAAACGCCTCGGGATCCCGTACCAGTTTAGTCATGATCCCCAGCCATCCTCCGGGCTGCAGCAGCGACCACAAGCGCTGCAGTTCACGTTCCGGATGATGCAGGTGCTCAACGACTTCTGTGGCGCAGATGAAATCATAGCTGGCGCCGAACACGGCCTCATCGGGTACAAAGAAGCTGTCGTAAAGTACGGCCTCAAATCCCGACTCCCGCAACATGTGCGCCAACGCGGGCTCCGGGCCACAACCGAAGTCCAGACCGCGCGCGCCCGGCGTAAGCCTCGCCACTAGCGGCAGCATCAAACGCGACAGGAAACGCCGGTAGCCAGGGTCGTTAATATCATTCTGGTGTAAATCGTACTCTGCCCTCTCTGCCTCTCGGGTCAGATAGCGCTCAGGTGGCACAAAAACCAACTTACAGACAGCACATTGCAGGTAAGACCGCAGGCGATCACTGCAATAGGGCGATATCGCGCTACCGCCACACAGCGGGCAGTGCGTTTCACTGATCATCTGCTATGATTCCATTTCATTTTGACATTGCACCATTCGAAGGAGCGTAACATGACGATCAAAATTGGCGACAAAATTCCTGGCTGCACACTGAAGACCATGGGAGAAAAAGGCCCTGTTGATATCACCACCAAGGATATCTTCGACGGTAAGAAAGTCGTGTTGTTTGCGGTACCCGGCGCGTTTACGCCAGGCTGCAGCATGACTCACCTGCCCGGCTATGTGGTGAATGCAGACAAGATCAAAGCCAAGGGTGCCGACACCATCGTTTGCATGTCGGTCAACGATGCTTTCGTTATGGGCGCCTGGGGCAAGGCCCAGAATGCCGACGCACTTCTGATGCTGGCAGACGGCAATGGCGAGCTCACCGCGGCACTGGGCCTGGAGCTGGACGGCAGCGGTTTTGGCCTTGGCACCCGCAGCCAGCGGTTCGCCATGATTGTTGAGGACGGTACCGTTAGCCATCTGCACGTGGAAGAGGGTCCCGGTGTCGATGTGAGCTCAGCCGAAACTATGATGGCACTGCTATAACGTAGCGCAATCCTGCTCACGCGAGCAGGATATAACACACGGTGCTGATAACAACCGCACCCATCAGGTTGATCAGAAAACCCTCTCTCGCCATGCGGGCGGTGCTAATCAACCCACTGCTATAAACGACGGTATTGGGCGCCGTAGCCACTGGCAGCATAAACGCACAACTGGCGCTCATCGCGGCAGGCACCATAATCACCTCCGGCGCAATACCAGCGGCCACCGCTGCCGCTGCCAATACGGGCATCAGCAGTGCAGTGGTCGCCGTGTTGGAGGTCGCTTCTGTCATAAAGGTTACGCCAAGACAGATCAGCGCCATCAGCGCATACGGGTGGATTCGGATCAAATCCACCAGCCACTGCCCCATGACGTCACTCAGACCTGAATTGACAAATCCCTGAGCCAGACAGATTCCGCCAGAGAACAGCAACAAAACGCCCCAGGGAATGGTGGTTGCGCGCTCCCAGGTCAGCAGACCCTCGCCTTTGCCATCGCCATTGGGCACCAAAAACATCACCACCACCGCCAACAACGCTACGGAGGCATCGTTGGCTGCGGGCACACCGAACCATGTGCTCCAGCCGCCGAACGGTTCACTGCGCGTTATCCAGGCCAGTGCGGTCAAGCCAAACACCATCATCACCCGTCGCTCCTGCGTCTGCCATGGACCCATTCGAGGCAATTGCAAGTTCAGCGCACCGTGCAGATTGCGGGTCAGCACCAGCGCCATCGCGGGGATCATAATCACCACCACCGGCAGCGCCCAGCCCATCCACTGCGTAAAGCTGATGGTCTGGCCAGTGGTCTGCTCGTAGACCTGCATGAAGATAAGATTCGGGGGCGTGCCAATGGGAGTACCCAGGCCGCCGATACTGGCCGCATACGCAATACCCAATAGCAGCGGTACTGCCAGTTTTTCCTTGTCGTCGACTCCGTTCAGCACCGCCAGAGCCACCGGCAATAACATCAGCGTTGTCGCGGCATTGGATATCCACATACTCAATACGGCTGCAGCCACCATGAAACCCATCACCAGCCGCCGCGCACTGCTGGCACCAAACAGCGTCACCATACCGAACGCAATACGACGATGTGCTCCGGAGTGCTCCATAGCCTTGGACAGCAGGAAACCGCCCAGCAGCAGCAATATCAGCGGAGAACCATAGGCCTGCCCGACTTCCTTGGGCGTCAGCACACCCAGTAGCGGCAGTATGGCCAGCGGCAGTAGCGAGGTAACGGGTATAGGAACAGGCTCGAACACCCACCAGATGACGCACAGCACTGCGACAAATCCTACTGTCGCCAAATCGGCGCCGTGACCAAATGCGATACTGGCTATGGCTGTCGCGGCGGCGAGTAGCGGCCCCAGCCACAGAGCCCATCTGGAAGTTACTGACAAAGTGCTGCCTCACGCCTCAAAAAAACTCGCCCATCTTGTCGTACCGCGCCGGTTGTGTAAACCCCGCTATGGAGTGCATCCGCGCTAAACGCTACACTGCCTGCGATGAACAACACGTTTCCCAAGGTATTGATCGACCGCTTTCAACGGCGTATCGACTATGTTCGCCTGTCGGTAACAGATCGCTGCGACTTTCGTTGCGTTTACTGCATGGCCGAGGAAATGACCTTTGCGCCCAAGCAGCACGTTCTTACACTGGAAGAAATACAGGAAGTCGCCCGCGCTTTTGTGGAACTGGGCATATCAAGCATCAACATTAGTCTGGACAGCCTGCAAGCCCGTCGCTTCCGACAGCTCACCCGATACGGGAATCTCGACCAGGTTATTGCCGGTATCGATGCTGCCATAGCAGCACGTTTTGATCGGATCAGGCTGAATGCGGTCATTCTCAAGGGACGCAACGAGGATGAAGTACTCGACCTTGTGGACTTCGCAGTGCAGCGCAATATCGATATCGCCTTTATTGAAGAAATGCCACTGGGGCTAATAGACGAACACAATCGCGCGCTGAGCTTTTGCAGCAGCGATGATCTGCGCGCGATCATCACGACGAAATACACGCTGCAAGCGCTGGGCGATCCACAGGGCAATCCAGAAGACAAAGCCGGACCCGCACGGTATTTTCACACCGGAACCGGCCCGACACGCATCGGTTTTATTTCGCCGCACAGCAACAATTTCTGCCACCTGTGCAACCGGGTCAGGGTCACCGCAGAGGGACAGCTGTTGTTGTGCCTGGGTAATGAACACTCGGTGGACTTGCGCGCGGTGCTGCGAGCACCACACTACTCCATAGACACACTCAAGCACGCCATTGTTGATGGCATGGCAATCAAACCGGAGCGTCACCACTTTGATCTCGATGAAACGCCGGATATTGTACGTTTTATGAACACTACCGGCGGCTAGCAATGGTTCCCCATGGTGGCAATCGCGTACAATAGCGCCTCATTATCTGAGGCGTCCCGGTGCACACACAAGATTTTCCACAACTCGCGTCCGTCGAAGCCATCGAACAGGGATTCGAATCCTACGGTTATATTTGCAGTCGCAAGATTGCAACCGCCGTTTTTCTCGCCTTCCAATTACGCAAGCCAGTTCTGGTAGAGGGCCCTCCCGGCGTCGGCAAAACAGAGCTCGCCAAAACCCTTGCACAGCTGCTCGATACTCCGCTGATCCGCCTGCAATGCTATGAGGGACTGGATGAGGCCAAGGCGCTGTACGAATGGAAGTATGGCAAACAACTGCTGTACACACAGATACTCAAAGAAAAATTGGGCGATCTGTTGCAAGGCGCGCAAAGCCTCGCAGACTCCGTCGCTAAATTGCATCAGTTCGGGGATATTTTCTACTCAGAAGAATTTCTCGAGCCGCGCCCTTTGCTGAAGGCTATGCAACAAGAAAAAGGCGCGGTATTGCTGATTGATGAAGTGGATAAATCGGATTACGAATTCGAATCACTGTTGTTGGAAATACTCTCTGATTATCAGATTTCCATACCTGAAATCGGTACCGTGAAGGCTCTCAGCACACCCATGGTGTTTCTCACCAGCAATAATACGCGTGACATCTCTGATGCACTCAAGCGGCGTTGCCTGCATCTGTACATCCCATTTCCCACCGTAGAACTGGAAGAGCGCATCGTCCTCAGCCGCGTACCGGACGTAGACGACCAACTGCGTCAACAATTGGTGGGTTTTGTGCACTCACTCCGCCAGCTGGACCTGAAAAAAGCACCGGCTATTTCTGAAACCATCGATTGGGCACGCAGCCTGCTACTGTTACATGCACAGCATCTGGAAGAGGAAATGGTGCGCAGCACGCTCAATGTATTGCTCAAATATGAGGAGGATATCGAAGCGACCCACGCGCAACTGCGCACCCTGCTAAAGGACAGTGCTACCGACAATAGCCAGGCCCCCTAAGCACAAGACGCCGAGTACAGGCCCGATGCGGCGAACTAGCACGAGGACACAGTGACCATGCAGTCCAATTTGGTCAACTTCATTCAGGTACTGCGCTCGCACGAGGTGAGAGTGTCGCCTGCGGAGACACTCGACGCCGTCGAGGTCGCGACCACACTGGGATATGCAGATCGCGGTTTGTTGCGCGACGGGCTGGCCATGACACTGGCGAAGACCCCCGAGGAAGAAGCGATTTTCATGCTCTGCTTTGATCGCTATTTTCAGCAGAGTCTCGCAGACTTCTCAGCCAGCGCGGAACAGGGCTCCACTGCAGAGGAGGCCAACACTTCTCCCGCAGAAAATGCTGCCCAACAGGCGCAGGACTTTGCCGCCACCCAGATTGCAGCACTGCAACTGGCCGCCGAAGATAATCCCAACCTGAAGTCTCTTCTTGAAACGCCGCTGATGCAGAGCCTGCTCAGCAATGAGCGCAACGAATTGACGTTGGCCATCAACCAGGCGGCCGAGCAAGTGGGGCTGCAAGAGATTAAAATGTTCACCCAGAAAGGCCAGTTCACGCGGCGGATTCTGGATGCCATGGGCGAGGACCAGATTCGCAATACGGTGATTGCACTGGAGCAGGCGGCGAGTCCCGCTCTGCCCGTATTGCAGCGCTATCGCGATACGTTGCGGGAGCAGGTGCGCGACTACGTGGAGCGCGAGCACCTGTTGCGTGCTGAAGGTAAAACGCGACAGTTCATGGACGAGATACTGAGCAAAACCCGATTGAATAACATTGAGCACATCTACCTGCACAAAGTGCACGAACTCATCCGTAAAATGGCAAAGAAACTGGCCACGCGCCATTCACGTAAGCGCAAGCTATTAAAGCGCGGACGATTGGATATGCCGAAAACGCTGCGCAAAGGCATCCCGCATGATGGCGTCATGTTCAACACGTATTGGCGGCAGACCAGAAAGGAAAAGCCACAAATACTGGCTGTGTGCGACGTCAGCGGTTCCGT
Source organism: Halioglobus sp. (assembly GCA_041688425.1). Classification (GTDB taxonomy): domain Bacteria; phylum Pseudomonadota; class Gammaproteobacteria; order Pseudomonadales; family Halieaceae; genus Marimicrobium. Next base: position 19,079 of record JBDNIE010000346.1, read on the forward strand.
GGCCGCCTATGCCAAATTCTTGCTGCTGTTTCTGTACAGTTTGCAGGATATTCTGCCAAAGGTGCGAAGTTTTGCTTTTTCTAGCCATTTAGGCGAAGTTAGCGCATATTTCGATGATCATCCCGTAGAAAAGGCTATCGAACTGGTTAATTGGAAATACGGCGGGGCCACCGACTATGGCAACAGCCTGCTGGACTTTGCCAAACTGGCGCTGGACGATATTAACAGTAATACCACCGTGATCATTCTTGGCGATGCGCGCAATAATAATGGGGATCCAAAACTGGAAATTATGCAGAATATTTACCAGCGGGCACGACAGGTCATCTGGCTCAACCCTGAGTCACGCCGGGCCTGGGGCAGTGGCGACTCCGAGATGCTGCGCTACCAAAGCGCCTGTCATTTTAGTGCTGAATGCAATAACCTTAAGCAACTCGAACGCATTGTCGACCAAATTCTAAAGAGCAGCCGATAATCCCCATGGCCTACTTCTGCAAAGATTGCAGCTACCGCGGAACGAAAAGTGGTCAACTAGGAGAGTGTCTGGCCTGCGGCTCCTACAACACTACCAAACGTTCGATAACGTTCAAAGAGCAACCGCAACCCACCAAATGGCGTCTCGTGATTCTCGTCGCGCTTTGGGGTTTCCTCATTGCCATGGTCATAGGAAAGTTAGTCAACTGAAACTAGGTCCCGAACACGTTCCATTCCCCTGTTCACTGCGCGAGCTGGTGTTGGACCGCTATGGGGCACCGGCAGGCGTTGGCGGCAACATGCACCCGATGCCGCTTGACGAGTTGCTTGACTATCTGCAAAAAATTGACAATTTCAGTCTTTCGCCTTGGGTAGCTCTGATTGGACAGACCGAAGCCATTGGCGACCCTGCGACGCCGTCCAGCGAGCAGATCGCTGTTTTGCGCTGGCTGGGCAAGGCGCTGGAACTCTGGGAAAAGCAATCCCCACTGGAAGGTCGCGTCGCCGCGCAAGTCCGGCGTCTGAAGCCTTTGTCGGCAGCGCTCGCACTTACTGACCCTGATTTTTTGCAGCCCGGCGCGCACCCCCTGCACCAATTGCTGGACGGCATTCAGGTGCGGGCTATCGGCTGGCAGGCACGGCTGGACAGAGTAGGCGCGATTCTTGAGCAACAGGTGACCAAGGCAGTCGAACAGTCCCGACGCTGGTTCGATAGCCCTTCCGTTGATCTGGTGGCGATATGCGCCGAATTTTCGGCTGCAGCTGAGCGTGACCAGGCGCGGGCCCAGCGTATGGTGCAGCGCGTCGTTGAAGCGGAAGCGGGAAAGGTAAAATCCGCCGCCGCCAAGCAGGAAGCTGCGAAGATGATCAACGCAGCGCTGGAAAAGTATCTGACACCTGACGAAATCGGCGGATTTATTAAAGGCCCCTGGTACACAAGCGCACAATTGTTGCTGCTGAAATTCGGTGCGGGCTCCGAGCAGTGGGAAAAAATGTCTGCCACTACTGAGACCTTATTGGATTCCTTCCAGAGCACGGAGGAAGCAGATGAAGCGCGTCGCCAGCACATCTTTGAAGTGGTAACCCAGCTGCCAAAAGAAATGCGCCGCTGGTTGCTGAGCCTGCACCACGACACGGAGGCCGTCAATGAAGCAATGGGGCTGGTCGAATTTGCTCACCTGAGAATTCTGCGCAGGCAGCCGCTGGCACTGCAACAAATACCAGCCATCATCGTAGAAATCGATCACGTCATCTCAGACGAGTCACGAAGCCCTGCTGGTGCCATGACGAACTGGCCAGAGAGGCAATGGTTCAGCGTCGAGACCAGTAACGACGGCACAGTACGCATGCAACTTGCGCTCAAAATGGAACCGTCGCAACAGCTAGTATTTACCAACCTCGCGGGCATCAAGGTCCTGCAGTTGAGTTACACGGAATTCAATCGCTTGATCACGCAGGACAAAGTGAAAGCCCTGCATAGCGGCGCCAGTTTCAGTCTGTGCCTCGCGCACGCCGCAGGCATTGATTCTGTGGAAATATTGAATGCACTGGCCCGCGCAATGGAGGAGACCCAAATTGCAACAGCCGCGCGAGCAGCGCAGAATCCGCCCAGAGCGCTTTCTCATTCAACGCCCGAGGTATCAGCCGAAACGAGCTCTGATGATGGCTATATTGTAGAAGAATTGGAGCTCGCCCCTGACCCTCAATCCGAGCCCGAGCCCGAGCCCGAGCCCGACACTGACCCTAATACCGAGTCAGGCGCGGAGGAAGACCTGGCGTGGCTGAAGAAAATCGATAGCAAGCCCGGTTCCCTTATCGAACAAGCTGAGGAGATCAAGGCACGCGGAGGCTATCTCTTGGCGCGCATAGAAATAAACGAAGACGACTACGATTCGAGCGCCAATAAGCCTACTGAAACGCGAGCAGACAGCGAGACCGAACAAGGCTATCCCCATGAGCAAAGCTCGCCTGCTGACTCACCCGCCTCCACCGATGATGATGTGATAAAGGAATTCCTCGCGGGCCAGCCCGAGACATTCGATCCACAGCCAGACTACCTGCCCGATGCCCTAGATGGCGAGACTGACATCGAATTGTACGCGGCAGATGAACCCGTGGAGCGTACGGTTGATCTGCCGATGGGCGCCTGGCTGGGATTTCACGACGGCGATACCCCCCTAATGGCCCGACTCGCCGTCTATGACCTGGAGGATGACTACTATATTTTCGTGAATCGCCAGGGCGTGAAAATGCGGCAGGTAAACAGACTGGCGTTGCTCAAGCTGATTGATGATGGACTGGTCGATATTCTTGAAACGAAATCCAATTTCCGCGATGAAGTCACCGAAGTGCGGAAAAATCTGGATCCAAGGTAGCGGTGGAGCATCATTATGTCTGAGCAAAGAAGAAAGCACCTGCGGCTTCCGATAGAAAGCACTGCGTTTATCGAACTACTGTCACCCCGGTTGGGTCAGAGCGAATCAGGGCGAATGCTCACCTGCCAGACAATAAACGTGTCCCGCCGAGGACTGCAGGTCATCGTGTCAGAGGAGCTTACCGTCGGTGCGATTCTACAAATTGGCGTTGATCTACCCGGCGCAGACGGCACATTGTATCTGGCCGGCGAAGTCCGCTGGTGCCTGCCGAGCAATGATGCGCAGCAGCCATGGATGGCTGGCTTCCAGATTTTAAATGCCGATGACTCCGACATCACACGCTGGGTGACGATGATAGCGGCGATGGACACCTGAACCTCGGTGCTTCATCTGCCAATCGAGCAGCGGACTTTAACCGCAACAGAAATTCCCCCGGGGCACATGCTCCTCAGACGGTGGCCCCTAAATGTTAGATCCGCAGATGCGGACGGTGAGGATATTCCATGGCTGATGTCATGCTGCGCTTCGATATGCGCCTACCCAAATTTGCAACGGCTTCCCAAGCCGAACTCTATCAGGCGGCCATTGAAATGTGTGCCTGGGGAGATAAGAACGGCATCGGCAGCGTGCATCTTTCGGAACACCATGGCTCCGATGATGGGTATTGCCCGTCGCCTCTTATACTGGCGTCCGCGGTCGCCGCACGCACAACCACCATGCGCATTTTCATTTCAGCGCTAATTGCCCCCCTGCATGACCCGGTGCAGCTGGCAGAAGACCTGGCAGTACTGGACAACATCAGTCGCGGTCGCGTTATTCCCATACTCAGCGGTGGCTATCGGCAAGAGGAATTTTGCGCGGCGGGCAAAGATCTGAAAGTGCGTAAGCAATACATGGATGACATCGGCCCATTCCTGAAAAAGGCCTGGAGTGGCGAGACATTTTCATTCGAGGGTCGCACGATCACTATCACACCCAAGCCATTCAGCGAACCTCGCCCCATGATCCTGATGGGAGGGAGCAGCAGGCCTGCGGCAAGACGCGCCGCCAGAGAAGCCGACTTCTTCATACCCTCTGGACCTGAGATCTTTGAGTATTACCGAGAAGAGTTGAAGGCGCTGGGGAAACCAGACCCAGGCCCTATGCCCTCTGCACCATCGACAGTAACTTTCGTTGCAACGGACCCGGACACCTATTGGCAGAGTATTGTGCCGCACGTACAGCACGAGTCGAATACCTATGCACGCTGGGCAAACGATGCACAGGTGTTCAGTCCCTATAGACACTTTGATAACTGTGATGAGCTGCGCGCCAGTGGCGCCTATAACGTTTATCGTCCGCGGGAGCTGATAGCGGCTGCTCGCGGCATGGTCAGCGCGCAACCGATCATGCTTCATCCGCTCTGCGGCGGCATCCATCCGGACCTTGCCTGGCAAAGCCTGGAACTGTTTGCAAATGAAGTGATGCCCACGTTGCGTGAAGAGGGCATCGGATAGCGCAAGAGCTGGACCGCCGGGGATCAGCTGGAATGGGGTTGACCGTCGTCAAGCGCCGCTAAGCTGAGCCCGCCAGCAGCACTGTCGCTATCGCTATCATTTTCACCACCCTCTTTGGCGAACTTGATTTTCAGCCGCACATTGTTGACCGAATCGGCGTTACGCAATGCTTCCTCTTCATTGATCAAGCCTTCCTGATACAGCTCAAACAACGCGGAATCAAACGTCTTCATGCCGATGTTCTCAGACTTCTGCATCACTTCCTTAATGCCATCTACGTCACCTTTGAGGATCAGATCGGCGATCATCGGGGTGCCAAGCAAAATCTCGATAGCCGCACAGCGCTTGCCCGTGACCGTCGGAATAAGTCGCTGGGAAACAATACATTGCATATTCAATGAAAGATCCACCAGCAACTGCGGGCGGCGCTCCTCAGGGAAAAAGTTGATAATGCGATCCAGTGCCTGGTTGGCGTTGTTGGCGTGCAGCGTCGAGATACACAGGTGGCCGGTTTCAGCAAACGATATCGCGTGCTCCATCGTTTCGCGGTCGCGTATCTCGCCAATCAAAATTACGTCCGGCGCTTGGCGTAGCGTATTTTTCAGGGCGTTGTGCCAACTGCGCGTGTCGACTCCTACTTCACGCTGATTGACGATGGACTTTTTGTGGTTGTGCACATATTCCACCGGGTCCTCTATAGTGACGATGTGACCACTACTGTTGCTGTTACGATAATCAATCAGTGCCGCCAGAGAAGTTGACTTACCCGATCCCGTTGCACCGACAAACAGTACCAGCCCTCGCTTGCGCATCACAACCTCGGTCAGCAGCGGCGGCAGACGTAAATCCTGCCAACGGGGAATCTCGGCAACAATGTTGCGTGCCACGATACCCACTTCGTTGCGTTGCAAAAATATATTGACCCGAAAACGACCATAACCCGAAATAGACATTGCAAGATTCATCTCAAGCTCAGTCTCAAACGTAGCGCGTTGAGTTGGATCCATAATTTCGTAGGCAATCTCCTTGATTTCACCCGGCCGCAGTATTTCACTGGAGATGGGTTTCAGTTCACCCTGAAACTTGGCACAGGGGGGAGCACCGGTGCTCAGGTATAAATCTGAACCCTGCTCGGACGACAGTATTTTCAGCCACTCGGTAATTCTCACAGCATGCTCCCCTTTATAACTGCGGCCTACTTTAGCATCTTGCCGCCATCGGACAAGGGTGAAAGGACGTCGAAATTACCGCTTGCAAGGGATGACTTTTGTCTCCGGCAGCGTTGTGGGATTCCTCGGTGGGTATGCCAGCTTGCACTTCTAATAGCCAGAATGTACTTCTAGTAGCCAGGCACAGTCACCGCAAGTATTCTAAGCGGCTATAAAAATCTGCAAACTCCGGAGATACACAGTGGACAATAAACGCCCCACACCGCTCATCGACGATCTCGAGGGCACTCGCAAAAAACTGGAGTCATGGATCTCCACACATCGGGGGCATACTGTGACCATCCCCGAGCTCTCCATACCTGAAGCGACCGGCATGTCTAACGTAACACTACTGTTTGACATCAGCTGGGAGGAAGGGGGGCAACAACACAAAGAACCTGTGGTGGCACGACTGCAACCGTCAATCGATCGCCCGGTGTTCCCCGACTATGACCTGGCGCTGCAGTACGAGGTTATGGATCTCGTCGGGCGCAACAGCGACATACCGGTTCCCCAACTGTGCGGACTGGAGACCGACAAGTCTCTACTGGGCGTGCAGTTCTATCTAATGAAGCGCACCGACGGACGCATTCCCACCGATATGCCGCCCTACAATATGGACGGTTGGATGATGCACGAGACCAGTATCGAACAGCGGCAGTCGCTGTGGCACGCAGCGGTAGACACAATGGCGCGCTTTCACCAGCTTGATTACCAGAAACTGGGATTCGCCAAACTGCACCAACCGGGAAAGACCCCCTTGCAACAGCAACTCACCTATTGGCAAGACTACCTGGATTGGGCGATGGAAGGCGCCGGACACAGTATTTGCCAACAGTCGCTGGACTGGCTGCAGGCCAACCAACCCGCAGACGAACCGACGGTCTTGTGCTGGGGCGACTCACGCCTGGGCAACATGATCTTCAAGCCCTCGCTGGATGGCATCGCCGCCGTACTGGATTGGGAAATGGCGGTGCTGGGCAATCCGGTGCAGGATATCGCCTGGTTCAATTATCTGGACGCCACCTTTGCCGAAGGCCTGGGTATGCCGAGACTGGAAGGCTTGCCCTCGTATGAAGATACTGTTGTGCGCTGGGAGCAGGCCTCGGGGTGCTCCGCCAGCGACTACAGCTATTACCTTGTCTTCGCGGGTATGCGCTATGGCCTGCTGCTGTCGCGCATCATGCTGGCGACCGGGCAGGAGGGCGACGTGCAGAACAATTTCGCCTGTCAGCTACTGCAAAAACATATGGATCGCCTGACCTGAAGGGTACGTATTGAAGGTTACCTACTTTAGCTTTCGATTCATCGCCTAAGTGCCACTTTTGGGCTTCCATATGCCATTGAGATCACACCGGGACTGACGCTTACACAAGCTGAACGGAGGCGTGCAGACGTCAAAGCTCTAGTCGGTTTGGCGCCGCTCCAGAAGCACAAATAGGTGCCATTCCCTAGAGCATGATTGAGTGCATGCGCCCCCCTACTTGCGGAACTGTACTCCACTGACATTGGCGGCTACACTTGTGCGCGTTTTTGGATGGTCGCTCCAGAAACCTTGCTGACACCAGCTCTGCGACTCTCGATATGTCCCTTTTAGCCTGAGGAGAATCCGTTGGCTTCCCATCTGCAAAAACAACTGCAGGCATTGGCGCAGCCAGATGCCGCGGGTTTATTGACCGCTATAAATCGCGGCATAGAAAAGGAGAGCCTGCGCATCACGCCCGGGGGCAAGCTGGCTCAGACTCCTCACCCTGATGGGCTCGGTTCCGCGCTGACCCATCCGTCCATCACCACTGATTACTCAGAGGCGCTGCTTGAGTTCATCACGCCGGTCAGTAGCAGTATTGAGCAGAGCCTGCAAAAACTTGAAGACATCCACAGCTATATTTACCAGAAAATAGACGATGAAATTCTGTGGTCGGCCAGCATGCCCTGCATAGTCGCAGGTGATGCCAGCATACCTGTGGCGCGCTACGGCAGTTCGAATGTGGCGCGCATGAAAACGGTCTATCGCTACGGCCTCGGCCACCGCTACGGGCGGTTGATGCAGGCTATTGCCGGTATCCACTATAACTTCTCCATGCCCCAGGCTTACTGGGATAAAGCATGGCGCGAGGCGGGCTCCCCCGGCATTCAAGCCGACTACGTCACCGAACGTTACCTCGGACTGATCCGCAACTTCCGTCGCTACTCATGGCTGCTGATCTACCTGTATGGTGCATCACCAGCCGTCTGCGCCAGCTTTCTCGGGGACCGCGACAACCATGGGTTGCAGCCATTCGATGAAAAATTCAAAAGCCTCCATATGCCCTATGGAACGTCACTGCGGATGGGAGGACTGGGTTACAACAGCGACGCGCAAAAGCCGTTAAGCGTTTGCTACAACTCACTCGATAACTATGTGACAACCCTCTCCAGCGCCATCAAGCAGCCCTATGCCGCCTATAAAGATATTCCGGCGGGAGCACGGGGTGACTACCAACAGTTGAATGACAGCCTGCTGCAAATAGAGAACGAATTTTACAGCCCCATCCGACCCAAGCGCGTGGCCGACTCAGGTGAGGCCCCATTGTGCGCGCTGGTGAGGGCTGGCATCGAGTATATCGAAGTACGCTGTATCGATATCAGCCCCTTCTCGCCGGTTGGCATAGATGCCGCGCAGATGCGGTTTCTTGATACCTTCCTGCTCTACTGCCTGCTGCAAGAAAGTCCGCCCTGTGACGACAACGAGCAGGACGCGCAGGCTGCCAATCTCGATGCCATCGTCAATACCGGCAGACAACCGGGACTGCTACTTAATAGCGGCAGCGGCAGCATTCTGATGACGCAATGGGCGCAGGAACTGCTTGAGGCGATGCACCCAATCGCCACACTGCTCGATACTGCCCACAAACAGACCGACCACAGTGCGAGCCTGCAGGATCAACTGGCCAAGGTTGCGGACTCTGAGCTGACACCCTCCGCCCGCGTGCTGAGCGAAATGCGCGAACGCAACCTGCCATTCTTTCGTCTGGCCATGGGCTACAGCGAACAGTGGGCAGCGCATTTTCGCCAGCGCACACTGCCCAGAGAACGACAGGATGCTTTCGAAAACGAGACTGCGCAATCGCTGCTGGCGCAGCGGACGATCGAGCAGTCGGACGACCTCAGTTTCGAACAGTACCTGCAAAACTTTTTCGCCCAGTACAAAAACCTGTGACGTAAACGAGCGTGAATTTTTTGGCGCATTTCCAGCTGGCCTGGCCTGACGAAGGCCTGATCGCAGGTGGGCTGGAAGGCGATTTTTACAAAGGCTTGCTGCGTGGTGAATTGCCCTCTGACCTGGAACGCGGGATCAAGCTGCACCGTGCAATTGATGCCTACACCGACGGACATCCGCTGATCGCCCAGCTGCGCCGAGAGCTTCCCCCGGGCCTACGGCGCTATGCCGGAATTCTGATTGATCTGTGTTTCGATCACTACCTGAGCCTGCACTGGTCGCGCTTTTCCACCGTGCGTCTGGCCGACTTCAGCACAGAGGTTTACCGTATTCTGGACAAACATGAAGGCGGCCTGACTGCGGGTGCGCGCACTATGGCGGCACGACTAATCGAGCACGATGTTCTAAACCTTTACCTCGAGTGGGATACCGTGCCTGCCGCAGCGGCTCGTATTGGAGAACGTTTCAGGCGACACAATCCCTTTCTCGACCTGAGTCGAGAACTGTCGCCGGCCAAGGAACTTCTGGAGCACACTTTTCTGGACTTCTACCCACAGTTGCAGTCCTTCTCTTGTGAGAAAATCAAACAGTTGTGAATCTCTCCATGTACTATACCGTTGCACTGAGGGCAAAAAATCCATAGTGTACCGGCGTCTCCCTGTTGCTTTTATTTCTACCTGAGGACCCCCGAGCACATGCTGCAATCTCTCCCCCCCCGCATCGTATTTGTAGGCCTAGTGCTGCTGGCCGTTATCTCAATGTTATTTGCACGCGTCTACCTACAGGGCTTCCTCGGCCTCGATGCCTGCCCGTTATGCATGACGCAACGCTTTTTCGTCGTGCTGTGGGGCGTCATCGCCCTGCTGGCCGTGGCGCACAATCCACACAACTGGGGGCGGCGAGTGTATGCAGCCCTTTGCGGCTTGGCGGCCTGGGGCGGCGCTGCCGTGGCCGCTCGTCATGTCTGGCTGCAGCACTTGCCAGTAGATCAGGTTCCGGCCTGCGGCCCCAGCCTTGACTACATGCTGAACAACCTACCCTTCACCGATACACTGAGCATTGTACTGGCAGGCGACGGCAATTGCGCCGAGATCGACTGGTCTCTCCTCGGCTTCAGCATCCCGGAGCAGACGCTGGCAGTATTTTGCGTGGCGCTGCTGGTATGCCTGTGGCAAGCAGTGCGCGACTATCCGGCAAAAACCTAAGTACTGGCCTGTAAGGAATCAACCATGCCCAGCAAAAATGATGACCCCAAAAAACAATTTGAAGCAGTGGAGGATCTACTAACACGCTGGCTCAGGGAGCGGCGCGCGCTGCTCGGTGCTTACACAGAGATTGTTGTTACGCTCGATCACAGCCTGAATGATGCCGTGATGAAGAAGCGACAGGAAGCCCTTTGCGAACTACTGGTGGACTATGTCTCTGTAGGGCATTTCGAAGTCTTTCATGAGCTGATCAATGAAGCGGAAAGCTTTGGTGATGGCAGCTGTGCGCTGGCCGAGAGACTGATGCCCGATATTGGAGCGACCACGGAGGTGATTCTGGCCTATGAAGAAAAATACGGCAGTGCCGGAGCACATCCAGATACATTAAAGCGCGATTTGTCAGCACTTGGAGAAGTACTGGAATCGCGCTTTGTATTAGAAGACCAACTCATCGCTGGTCTTCACAATCGACACAGGCGCCTCGTTGCAGAGGCGCCTGTGTCCGTCTAGCCTTCTGTTGCTGCAGGCTCAACTACTTCCGCACTGTCCGCGCCTTCCTCACTGGGAATTGCGATCAGCTCTACTTCAAACACCAGTGCCGCATTGGGACCAATGACACCGCCCGCACCGCCGGCACCGTAAGCCAGGTCAGCAGGAATCGCCAACTTCCACTTGGAGCCAACCGGCATCAACTGCAGGGCTTCTGTCCAGCCCGGAATGACCTGGCCAACGCCAAACGTGACTGTCTCACCGCGGCTGTAGGATGAATCGAACTCCGTACCATCCGCCAGTGTGCCGCGGTAGTGCACTTCTACCGTGTCATCCGGACCAGGCATGGGGCCTGTACCTTCTGTAACCACTTCATACTGCAGTCCAGATTCGGTAGTGACCACGCCTTCCTCGGCCGCATTCGCTGCCAAAAAAGCCGCCGATGCCGCGAGGTTGGCTTCGCTCAGCGTTGCCTGGGCCACTTCATTTTCGGCAGTGGCCTGCTCCTGATAAGCCTGCATTTCCGCCGCGATCTCTTCTTCTGTCATACGCGATTCTTTACCGTCAAGCGCATCGGACAGACCGAGGCTGAAGGACGGTGCATCAAGGGGCACGCCGTCGGCCTTCATGCGCTGCCCAAGGCCAAAGGCAATACCGTAGCTCAGGCGCTGCTCACTACTCGTCAAGACGCTGTCGGAGGCTGGAGCTGTCACTTCGGCAGCGGGCGTTTCCGCCGGGGTCGTCGATTGTTGCTGGTCACAGGCTTGCAAAGCGACAACGCTAACCAAGGCAAGCGGCAATAGATACGTCTTCATAGTTCGTTCCATAGTCATCAAAGAAATCGTGGGAATTGCATAATGCCCTGTCACTGCAAAATGATGCTCAGGACGCAACTCGATTACCTCGGCCCCCCAAATTTGTCGCGGGAATCCTGCTGACAATATCCGCAGGCGAGCCGAGCTTTGCAGTGGGCGCCTATCTTACTACCCGTCCCAGCCGGACGCTACCCCCGACTCACAGCGCGATCAGCGCTGCCAGATGCTCAATGTCGCCGCCCCAGCTCTCCTCATGGGGGCTGACCAAGTGCGCTACTTGCACGAGATTTTCCTGCAGCGGCCGCCCCGCATCAGCGAACCGGGGTGCGCGCTGATGGAAGCTATACATCATCTCCTGCTGTTCCTGTTCTGCGCGCAGCTCCAGAACTTTGAGCTCCTCGTGCACACCCGTCGCCGCCGCGTATCCCGCCAACTGTCTGCGCAGCGCGCGCAGTGGTTGCACCACCTGCAGCCGCCAGTCCGCGAGAAGCGCGTCCAGTTCCCGCAAATGCTGCTGTTCCAAGCGCAAGTCGTGGTGCGCCAGCCAGGCTGCGTACAACAGAAGGTTTACATCCAGGCCAAACCTGTCCTGCAAAACCAGGCAGGTCGCTGCCACGCCCTCTTTTTGATATGTGGCGAGCGAAAACGCCCAAAATGGATTACTCATGGAGTCGGCACTTTTATTACTCCCTAAGTCAGAACAATACACCAGCCTCACCGGCATACACTAGCCCGCAGCGTGTCCGGCGGGTAGAATTCGCGGCCTCATGATTATACTGCGCGACATCGCCCTGCGCCGCGGCAGCAAACTGCTGCTTCAGGACGCCAACGTCACCATACAGCCCAGTCAACGACTGGCGCTGATCGGTGCCAATGGCTGTGGAAAGTCCAGCCTGTTTTCACTACTACTGGGCGATTTAGACGCTGACGCCGGTGATATTCAGGGCATGAGCACACTGCGGCTCTCACACATGGCACAAGAAGTGCGCCCCACCTCCTTACCGGCCGGCGAATTTGTGTGGCGCGGCGATGCGGAGCTGGCCCACTTGCGAGACCGGGTCTCGGCGCTGGAAGCGGCAGGGCAGTTTGATAAAGCGGCGCCTATCCACAGCCAACTGGAGGAGATCGACGGCTACAGTGCTGAACGCCGCGCCCAGCGTCTGCTGCAGGGACTGGGGTTCGCCGAGAATGCGTCGACACGCGCAGTCAGCGATTTCTCCGGCGGCTGGCGCATAAGGTTGAACCTGGCGCGCGCGCTCATGACGCCCTCGGACATCCTGCTGCTGGATGAACCGACTAATCACCTGGATCTTGATGCCACCCTGTGGCTGCAACAGTGGTTGCAGCAGTACCCCGGCACATTGCTGATGATCTCGCACGACCGGGATTTTATCGACGCCACCTGTGAGCGCGTGCTGCATATCGAGCAACAGCAACTGTTCGCCTATAAAGGCAACTACTCCGACTTCGAGCGAATGCGCGCAGAGCACCTGGCCAACCAACAAGCCAGTTACGAAAAGCAGCAACGCCGTATCGCCGAGATCGACGACTTCGTGCGACGCTTCCGCTACAAGGCCACCAAAGCGAAGCAGGCACAGAGTCGCCTTAAAGAACTGGAGCGCATGCAAACACTGGCCCCGGCCCACGCCGACTCGCCCTTTGATTTCAGTTTTTTGGCGCCCGCCAGAAGCAGTGACCCCCTGCTGCGACTCGACGAGGCCACGCTGGGCTACGGCGACACGAAGATACTCTCACAGGTGAATCTGCAATTGCGTCCGGGCAGCCGCTACGGCTTGCTCGGACGCAATGGCGCAGGTAAATCCACACTGCTGAAAACACTGATCGGCGAGCTAGCGCTGCTCGGCGGCACGCGCAGCAGCGGTGAGCATGTGAGCATCGGCTATTTTGATCAGCAGCAACTTGAGGCTCTGGATCTGGAGGCTAGTGCCGCGCTGCATCTGCAGCGCCTGAGCCCGGATGCGCGAGAGCAGGAGATTCTAAACTTTCTGGGCGGCTTCAATTTTCGTGGTGATGCCGCCACCTCCGCAATCGCACCGTTCTCGGGCGGCGAAAAAGCCCGTCTGGCGCTGGCCATGGTGGTTTGGCAAAAACCCAATCTGTTGGTGCTGGACGAGCCCACCAACCACCTGGACCTGGACATGCGGCACGCAATGGAAGTGGCCCTGCAGGCCTACGACGGCGCGCTGGTGCTAGTCAGCCACGATCGCCACATGCTGCGCAATACCGCAGAAGAATTGCTGCTGGTGCACGACGGACGCGTGGATGAGTACACGGATGACCTGGAAGGCTATGAGCGCTGGATTCTCTCCAGTTACAAGCAAGCGGAGAAACCGGCCGCAGCAGCAGCGGACAACTCCCGCAAGGAAAAGCGACAGCAAGCCGCAACACAGCGCGATAAATTACGACCATTGCAGAAACAAGTCGCTAAAACCGAAAAGGAGATGGCAGAGATAGAGTTGGCCCTGCAAACACTGCGTGACGAGCTAGGTAATACCGAGCTCTACACGCAACAGAATAAGCAATCACTGGCAGAGCTATTGAAACGCGAGGGTGAGCTAAAACTTCGCGCAGCCGCGCTGGAAGAAGTGTGGCTCGAACAGCAACAGACGATGGAAGAACTCTTGCAATAGCGTTGCAGCTCACTCAGGCGCACACTTGCCATGCTCCCACCGCAGCTAAATCGAAGCACTGTACCGCTTGAGCAGTTCAGCAGTTCAGCAGTTCAGCAGGCGCATTTTCTGGCTGCGCGTAAGCCTTTTGATCGCGGCTTCCCGACTCTGGGCAACACTGCGATCGGGCGCGGTGTCCGACCACAACAACGCAACCGGCCGCCGCCCTCGCGTATACCGTGAGCCGCCAACCAACTCGCCATTGTGCTGCTGCAGACGGCGCTGCATATTCCTCGCCACGCCGGTATAGAGTGTGCCGTCAGCACATTGCAGAATGTAAACATGCCACGCGCTATCCATGCGCTCAGACCATTGCCAGCACTTTGTCCACACAGTCGCTGATACCAGTGTAGGCTTCGGACACCTTGCCGGCCAGCATATAGGCCGGAGTCGTGACAAGCTTGCGCTCTTTGTCGACGCGTGCTTCGGATACCGGACAGGGCAGGTGTTCGCCGCCCATTGCAGTGATCGCCTGCGCCGTGTCGGCATCGTTGCCGATCGTGCAGCGGACACCCTCGCCAAAGATAGCAGCCGCCAGCACCGGCGCAATGCAGATCAGTCCGATGGGCTTTCCTTTTACATGGAATGCTTGCGCCAGCGCGAGGAAGTCCGGCAGCACTTCCATGGCCGGCCCAGCGACCGCGAAGTTACTGAGGTTTTTGGCCACCCCAAATCCGCCCGGCACTATCAATGCATCGAACTCATCGGCACTGGCTTCTTTGATATCCAGTATATTGCCGCGCGCAATCCGCGCAGCTTCCACCAGTACGTTGCGGAATTCACCCTCCACGACTTCCCCGGTCACGTGATTGATCACATGCATCTGCTGAATATTCGGCGCGAAGCACTGATAGCTCGCTCCTTGCTGCTCCAGACACAACAGGGTCAGCACTGCCTCGTTGATCTCTGCGCCATCGTAATAGCCACTCCCTGCCAGTACTACTGCAACCTTGCTCATGTGCTCTCTCCTGCTTCAATAACGTCAAAGACAATCAGCGTAATCGAGGCCACTAGCCTCTATTCCACTTATGGTAACGCTCTACCCAGCGCAACAGGCGCTCCGGCTTGCGCGCCTTGCGCCAATTACCGGCGACAAATTTATTGCCCTCACTCAGCGTTGGATAAATGTGAATGGTACCCAATATTTTGCCAAGGCCGAGCTTGTGCTTCATGGCGAGCACAAATTCATTGATCAGTTCGGACGCATGGTACCCGACGATGGTGGCGCCCAGAATACGATCGTGGCCGGGTTCAGTGAGCACCTTGATAAACCCCTGAGTCTCGCCGTCGGCAATGGCGCGGTCGAGATCATCAAGCTCATAGCGCGTCACTTCAACGGCGATACCCTGCTGTCGCGCCTCCTCTTCACTGAGGCCAACCCGCGCTACCTCTGGATCAGTAAACGTAGCCCAGGGCACCACGCTATAATCGACTTTAAAGCGACGAAATCGACCAAATAGCGCGTTTACCGCAGCGTACCAGGCCTGATGGCTGGCCATATGCGTAAACTGATAGGGCCCCGCAACATCACCACAGGCCGAAATCGTGGGAATCGCCGTGCACAGGAATTCGTCCACCTCGATCGTGCCGGCCGGGGTGATGGCGATACCCAGATCTTCCAGGCCCATGCCTTCTACATTGGCGCTACGTCCGACAGCCAACAAGACACGGCTAAAGCGCAATTCACGCTCTCCGTAAGGCGTCTTGAATATAGCGCTTTGCTCCTCTGCAGATGCACTGAAACGCAGCGGCTCAAAGTTTTCGTGAATCTTTACCTGCACTCGCTGCATGGCTGCGCGGACGCAGTCCGCAACGTCGGGATCTTCGCGCGGCATTATTCGATCGGTATGGGTCACCAGCGTGACCTCGCTACCAAGCTCGGCAAACGCCTGTGCCAATTCACAGCCAATCGGACCCGCCCCGAGCACCAGCAAACGTTCCGGCAGTTGCGTGATATCCCAGACAGTATCGGAAGTGAGGTAGTTCAGTGTGTTCAGGCCGGGAATGTCAGGGATGCGGGCACGTGCGCCGCTCGCGATCACAATATTGCGCGCGGTGAGCGTTTCGCCGTTAACCTGCACTGCCCACGGTGAAATGATTCGGGCGTCGCCCTGCACACAGTTCACACCCAGCCCGGTAAAGCGCTCTACCGAATCGTGCGGCTCAATGGTTTTGATAATACCGTGCACGCGCTGCATAACCTTCGGAAAGTTGACCGCTACCGACATGGGGGCCAGACCAAACTCCTCTGCACGACGCGCGGTTTGGGCAACGCGGGCAGAGCGGATCAGCGCTTTACTGGGCACACAGCCCGTATTCAGGCAGTCGCCGCCCATTTTGTGACGCTCTATGAGAGTCACTTTGGCATTCACCGTGGCGGCAATCAGCGATGACACCAGGCCCGCCGAGCCCGCGCCAATGACAATCAGATTGTTATCAAAGTGCTCTGGCTTGCTGTATTTGGAGAGTATTCGCCGGCGCTGGAACAGCGCCAGTGCCCATCGGGCAAAAAATGGAAACACAGCGAGCAACACGAACGAGCCTAAAAGTGGCACGGAGAGAATGCCAGAAAGCGACTGCAACTGGCCGAGCTGCGTGCCTGCATTCACAAAGACAGCCGTGCCCGGCAACATACCCAACTGCGACACCCAATAGAAAGGCCAGGTGCGCACGGGCAACAAACCCATCAGCACGTTAATCAGGAAGAAAGGAAAGATCGGCACCAACCGCAGAGAGAACAAGTAAAATGCACCGTCCTTCGCAAACCCTTTGTTGATTGCGCCCAGATGTCGCCCAAAGCGCTGCTGCACCCAGTCGCGCAATACCAGGCGAGACACCAAAAGCGCCAGAGTGGCGCCAATACTGCTGGCAAATGAAACCAACAGCAGCGCATACCAGAACCCAAACAATGCGCCTCCGGCGAGCGTCATTACCGCGGCCCCCGGCAGTGACAGTGCGGCGACAAGCACATAGCAGCCGAAATAAATCAGGCCTGCGAGCAGCGGGTTGCCTGCATACCATACGCGCAGATCACCGACACGTTGTTGCAGGGATTCAAACTGCAGGTAGCTGCCGACGTCGAAATAGAACCACGCGGCAAGTGCCACAGCGATGAGTGTGAGAACTGCTATTTTTTTTGACTGCAAAGTTCAACCTTTCTGGGAGACTGACAAAAGCGCTGCTCATCCCGAGCCAGACGCATAGCTTGCTGAGCATTTAGCCAAGACTACAACATACCGACTGGACATTCTGGTCTTTGTGCGCAGGCACATTTAAAACGGCTGCACTTTGGTTCAGTCTACTTTAGGCGCTCCGTGAACCCACACTCAGGGCGAGCCCGTATCACTTAACTGACTGCGAGCCCACCACCTGCTATAGCGAACTGGCATAACGGCATGCCAAAATACTCTAGCCGCGTAGTTGTGCCCAAAGCATCCAGTGGTATCATGGCCGCCTTTGACATCATGCGGAATCCAGACCCGCAGAACAACCGGAGAAACACATGAGCGACCAGATCGTGCACGTTAGCGATGCTACTTTTGACGCCGAAGTCCTGAATTCAAATGTCCCCGTATTAGTAGACTTTTGGGCAGAATGGTGTGGTCCGTGCAAAATGATTGCACCTATACTTGACGAGATTGCTGCTGATTACGAAGGCAAATTGAAGATCTGCAAGGTCGATGTAGATGCAAATCCGGAGATACCACAGAAGTTTGGCATTCGCGGCATTCCAACCCTGATCATGTTTAAAGGCGGCAATGCTGAGGCAACTAAAGTTGGTGCACTGTCCAAAACACAGCTGACCGATTTTATTAAAGAAGTCATTTAGGATCAATTCCCATCTGCGGATCTGTGCCCAGCTATCATTCGATCGTTAATTTTATTGCCTGAAAAAAGCGCTAGACGGCCCTAACGAGCCGTGCTACATTCCCATTCGTCGCACATTCCTGTGCCATAACAAAAATTCTGCAACCCACGTTAAAACTAATATTTGTTGGCATCGCCAACCAGCGTTCGGTTACACGTCGTACCCTCCCCTAATCACTCGTGCACACTTATTCCTAATATGAATCTAACTGACTTAAAGACCAAATCTACGCAACAAATTATTGATATCGCTAAAGAAATGGGCCTGGATAACATGGCCCGTTCGCGCAAGCAGGACATTATCTTTGCGGTGCTCAAACGCCATGCAAAGAGTGGCGAGGATATCTATGGCGATGGCGTACTGGAGATCCTGCAGGACGGATTCGGCTTCCTGCGCTCTTCCGACAGTTCCTACCTTGCCGGGCCCGATGACATTTACGTTTCACCGAGTCAAATTCGCCGCTTTAACCTGCGCACAGGCGACACCATATCCGGCAAAATCCGGCCGCCAAAAGACAGCGAGCGCTACTTCGCGCTATTGAAGGTAGACGAGGTTAACCTCGACAAACCCGAAAATTCCCGGCACAAAATTCTATTCGAAAACCTGACTCCGCTCTTCCCCGACCAACGCCTGACACTGGAGACAGGGAACGGCAGTACCGAGGACTTGACAGGCAGAATCATTGACCTGGTTGCGCCGATTGGCAAGGGCCAGCGCGGATTGCTGGTTGCCCCGCCCAAAGCGGGGAAGACCATCATGATGCAGAATATCGCCCAGGCGATCATCACCAACAATCCGGAGTGTTACATCATCGTTCTGCTGATCGATGAGCGACCAGAAGAAGTGACTGAGATGCAGCGCTCGGTCGGCATCCGTGGCGCCGAAGTAGTCGCCTCTACTTTCGACGAACCGCCCTCACGCCACGTGCAGGTCGCGGATATGGTGATTGAGAAAGCGAAGCGTCTGGTAGAGCACAAAAAGGATGTTGTGATTCTGTTGGACTCCATTACGCGCCTTGCGCGAGCCTACAATACCGTGATTCCAAGCTCCGGCAAGGTATTGACGGGCGGTGTTGACGCCCATGCACTGGAGCGACCCAAACGCTTTTTCGGTGCCGCACGTAATATCGAGGAAGGCGGCAGTTTGTCGATTATAGCGACCGCACTGGTCGATACCGGCTCCAAGATGGATGAAGTCATCTATGAGGAGTTCAAGGGCACGGGTAACCTGGAACTGCACCTGGATCGCAAGATCGCCGAGAAGCGCATCTATCCCGCCATCAATATTCGCCGCTCTGGCACACGCCGGGAAGAATTGCTCACCGCAGATGATGAACTGCAGCGCATGTGGATTCTGCGCAAGCTGCTGCACGGCATGGAAGATACCGCCGCCATTGAGTTTTTGTCTGACAAGCTCAAGGAAACCAAAACTAACGACGAGTTCTTTAAGTCCATGAAGCGCAAGTAACGCTGACATTCTGGCTCTCGCTACGCGTTCGTGAAATACACCGATCTCAGAGATTTTATCGCCGCACTGGAACAACGCGGCGAACTGGTGCGCATTACCGCTGAGGTCGATCCCGTACTCGAAATGACCGAGATCGCTGACCGCACACTGCGCGCGGGCGGCCCTGCATTATTATTTGAAAATCCAAAAGGCTACAGCACTCCGGTGCTTGCCAACCTGTTTGGCACCGAGCAACGTGTGGCGCTGGGCATGGGAGCACCCAATATCAAAGCACTGCGCGGGATTGGCGAGATACTCGCCTATCTGCGCCAGCCCGATGTACCCAAGGGCATGCGTGATATCTGGGAAAAGGCGCCAATACTGAAGCAAGTGCTAAACATGGCGCCCAAAACAGTGCGCAACCCGCCCTGCCAGTACCATGCCAAGCAGGGAGCGGACGTTGACCTGTTCCAACTTCCCATCCAGACCTGCTGGCCGGATGATGCGGGGCCACTGGTCACTTGGCCGCTGGTCATTACGCGCGGCCCCGGCAAAGAACGCCAGAATCTCGGCATTTACCGTATGCAGCTGATAGGGCGTAATAAATTGATTATGCGCTGGTTGTCGCACCGCGGTGGCGCACTGGATTTTCGCGAGTGGCAACTGCAGCATCCGGGAAAGCGCTATCCGGTCGCAGTGGCACTAGGGGCCGATCCGGCCACCACGTTGGCAGCCGTCACCCCCATTCCGGATGCCGTTTCTGAGTATGCCTTTGCCGGCCTGTTGCGCGGCAGCAAAACAGAGTTGGCCGAGTGCTTTACGCCACTGTGTCGTGAGCACGGGTTGCAAGTACCTGCCTCAGCGGAGTACATACTGGAAGGCTATATCGAATCTGGCGAAATGGCCGATGAAGGCCCGTTTGGTGACCATACGGGTTACTACAACGAAGTGGAGCGTTTCCCGGTATTTACCGTTGAAGCGATCACGAATCGCGAAAATCCGATCTATCACAGCACCTACACGGGACGCCCACCAGACGAGCCGGCCATACTGGGGATGGCGCTCAATGAGGTGTTTATCCCGATACTGCAAAAGCAGTTCCCCGAAATTATCGATTTTTACCTGCCGCCTGAAGGCTGCTCCTACCGGCTTGCTGTGGTCACTATACGCAAGGAATATCCCGGCCACGCCAAGCGCGTCATGCTTGGCGTCTGGTCTTTCTTGCGCCAGTTCATGTACACCAAGTTCGTGATCGTGACCGACGAAGATGTGAATGCACGAGACTGGAAGGATGTGATCTGGGCAATGACCACCCGCATGGACCCCGCGCGTGATTCGGTATTTATCGAAAACACCCCAATAGACTATCTGGACTTTGCGTCGCCAGTATCAGGTCTCGGCTCCAAGGTGGGCTTCGATGCCACCCAGAAATGGCCGGGGGAGACCACCCGCGAGTGGGGCCGACCAATTGCCATGAACGATGAGGTAAAACAGCGCATTGATGCACTTTGGGATGAGCTAGGCATCACGCTCTAACGCTCAAGTACCTGGGAAGTAATGGCACTTTCTTGAGCTTCAGGATCGGCACCCAATTGAATCGCATTGAAAGCTGCACAGGATCAGAGGCTGGCCGGAAGTCGGTTATCAGGGCGGAGTTTATCCGGCTGCGGCAGTGTGGGCAGCTTATCCTCTTGCAGCAACAGTCCCTCACGATAGTAGACTGCGGCCACAGTGGGCTCACCCAGACCGTCCAGTAAACGACCAATTTCGGCACAGATTTCAGCACTCTTATCGAGACGATACGCCCCCTCGAAATGCTCCCGGGCCTTACCCCATAGTTCAGCACGGGCGGACAAGCGACCAAGGCACAACAAGAGCTGCGCATCATCGGGATGGGACTTCAACCAACTTTCGGCTCTGTTCAGTTGGCGGGAAGAATCTGCCAGCACATAGGCGTAAAGACGCACCAGAGACGGGTACCACTCTTGTTTAAGCCCTTGCAAAATTGCCTTTTCTGCAGCGCCGTGTTCTGCCAAAGCAATCAGGTTGCGAACATACTGTTCTATGAAAGCGAGATCGGTCTGCAAATGTTTCGGCAATTTTGACCAACCAGCGCGCAACTGCTCAAAATTGTACTGCCCGCGCTCAAGTCGATGGTACTGAGCGTCTCTTTCGAGGCGCTGAAACTCCTCGGTGTTGAGCATCTTATGCTTTTGTAGTTGCGGCAACAGTTCCAGCAGCTTGTCCCAATCTTGCAATCCCTGGTAAGCCTGGCTTAACAGGCTGAGGACACGAGGGTGGCGGCCGGGACTTCGGGTGGCATGATTCAGTGCTGCGATGGCCTGGCTGTATTCACCTGCCTGTAACTTCATCTCTGCCAACGTGATCTCCACTGCCATAGCGGCACCGGGCTCGGCCTCAGTAGCAGCGCGCAGGTGCGCTTGCATACCGTCATCATCCTGCAAATGCGCGCTAGAGCGGGCGGCCAGCAAATAATTTACCAGCGGAGCCTCGTTGTGCTCGGCTCCCCGCACCAGTTGGCGCCGAGCGACCAGCCAGTTACCCTCGATAAAGCTAATCAGGCCGCGAGAACTGAGGCGCAATGCTTTAGCCGATTTGCGCGCACCAAACCAGGACACCAGACTGCGCTGCCCGCTGAGAAGCTGAAATGCCAGGCGCAGCAGCAGGAAAACCAACAAAATTGTTAGCAAGAATAATAACAAGCCGACCCACAGGCTGGCTTCCAGTGTATAGCGGCCATAGGCCAACAGCACATACCCGGGGTCGGTCTCAATCATCGCGACAATGCCGACCCCCAGCAGCAGGGCGACCAGTGCGATAGCGAATAATCTACGCATGACTACTGCTCGCCTCCGGATTGAGCACGCTGCTCAATAGCCTCATCCAGGGCTTGTTGCGAGCGCGAAATATTGGGTTGCGGCACTTGAATTGTCAGGCCTGCAAGTTGGCTGATCTCGGTCGAGATCGCCGCGGCGGCAGCCGTATCGGAGTCCTGAAACTGCGATACCCATTGCTGCGCACGCGAGAGACTCGCCACGTAAAGCGTCTGGTTACCTGACAACAACGCCACCTGAGCCTGCTGCAGCAGCATGCGCAGATTCAAGCGCACCAACCCCTCCCATTGCGGGTCCATCAGCGCCTGCATCGGAATATCCCGACGGCGAATGATGATGTAGTCGGAGAGCTTCGACAGGGCCGCTTCATACCCCTGTCGCAGGCGGTCGCGCCAATCGTCGGCTGCGACAGGACCAGGCGCTGTGGCCTGCTGCGGGAACTGGAAAATAACCAGCTTGTCGGCCTGTTCTATCAAGGCCGCCAGCCGCAGGTAAATACCTTCAACATCCACTTTTGGCACCGCGCGCAATGCGGCAAGGTCTGCGGCTACAGCAGCGCGCACTCCATGCAGGTTGGGATCGTCGATTTCCCGCAGAATCGCATCGGCACTGCTCAGCAGCGCCTGCGCAGCGACCGGATCGCCGGCCATTACCAGCCGCTGGTTCGCGAGGCGCAGCAGGTGCCCTGCCTCGGCCAATAACCAGCTGTTGCGATCACTGGCACTGAAACGCGTCAGCTCTTTATCCAACTGCGCCAATTGCGCTTCTGCGGAGGCCAGACTCTGCGCAAGAGCGGCGGTTTGCTCTCCGACATCTTTCTTCAGACCACTAAGCCCGGAACGCAGCTCCTGCTCCCAGCGGTCGCTGACCTCGGACATATTATTCTGCTTCTGCTGCGCGACCATCTCCAATCCCGCCACACGCTGAGCAAGCGCCGCCTCGCGGTGCTGCCCTTCACGTATCAGCCAGGCCGCTGCGGCAGCGCTCACTATCACCAACAATAGCGCTAACCAGGCGACGCCAGCAGACACGCGGTGCGGCGCTTTCTCTGCAGCAACACGTCCTTGCGGGCCCTTGTCGCTCTGATCTGTCGATTCTTCCACTGCTGACGTCACGTTCTTTGCCGCCTCGTTCGATTGATCATCGGTTTTCGATTCAGATTCGCTCACTTATTATTCTCCATTGCCGGGCCGCCATTTCTGCAGGGCGCGGAGCATCGCCTCATCCGAGGCGTTCTCAGCCGTCAATACGCTCTTGAACCCAGTATCGCGAGCCATATCAGCGACGCGTTCTGAGGGTACGATCACGCTGATAGCTTTAACGGTAGTGGTTTCTGTAGGGCTAAGCAATAGTAGCAAATTGGCGAGCCCCTCACCGCTGCTGAGCAAGATCACATCAATTTCGCGCTGCGATATTTGCGCGCCCAACCCACCTGCGAGCAGTTCGGGCAAGCTGCGCCGGTAACAGGCCAGCTCATCAACCAGCGCACCACGATGGAAAAGTTCGCTGCGCAATGTATCGCGGCCTCCTTCACCTTTGATGATAAGCACACGCTGTCCCTGCACATTTTTTAGGTACGGAAGCGCCAGCAAACCTTCGCTGATCATATTTTTTCCCGGGGTGATGGCCTGAATATCAAACCGCGCAAGACTCTTTGCGGTGGCTGCGCCAATCGCATACCAGTTAATTCCCACCGGCAATTGGGGCCAGTAATCATCGACCAGTGCCATACCGACACGCACCGCATTCGTGCTGACAAAGATAATGTGCTGATAATGCGCGAGGTCCTGCAACATATGTCGCTGCACGGGCGTGAGCTCTGGCGCATCGGACAGCGTGAGCAGGGGCTGGCTATGGGCCTCATAGCCTGCCTCTGCCAGCAACGCGCAAAGGGCGTCTGCAGCCTCGCCGGCCGGACGCGTGGCCAGAACTCTGACGAGGCGCGCACTCTGGCTAGCCACTATAAACCTCTGCCAAAATGGCCGCCGCACCCTGCGACAAAAGATCCTCTGCCACACTTATACCAAGCTGCTCAGCATCAGAGGCAGGCGCTGTAGCCTGCGCGCGCAATATTAGCGAGCCGTCCGGCCGGCCCACCAAACCGCGCAACAGCAGTTGCTGATCACCGTCGAATAATTGCGCAAAACAGGCGATAGGCACCTCGCAGCCTCCCTTGAGACGACGGTTCATCGCCCGCTCCGCTGTCACGCGCAATGCTGTCGGCGCATGGTGCAGCGATTGCAGCAGCTTAATCACCTGTGTATCACTGCTGCGCACCTCAATACCCACAGCGCCTTGGCCACCCGCAGGTAGCGAATCGTCCTCCGCCAGGCGCTGCGCAATGCGCCCGGCAAACCCCAGCCGCATCAACCCGGCGCTGGCCAGTATAATGGCGTCATATTCACCCTCATCCAGCTTGCGCAGCCGGGTATTAACGTTGCCGCGCAAAAAATTAACGGTCAGATCAGGTCGCCGCTCGCGCAACTGACATTCGCGGCGCAAGCTGGACGTTCCCACCACACTGCCGAAAGGCAATGCATCCACTGTTTGAAAATGATTACTGACAAATGCATCAGAAGGGTCTTCGCGCTCGCAGATAATACCCAGTGCCAGGCCCGCCGGAAATTCCACAGGTACATCCTTCATCGAATGCACGGCGATATCGGCGCTGCCATCGAGCAGCGCTTCCTCCAGCTCCTTGACGAACAGGCCCTTGCCACCGATCTTGGCCAGCGGCGAGTCCAGCAACTGGTCCCCGCGCGAGGTTATCCCCAGCAATTGTACGTCCAGGTCGGGGTGCGCCTGTGTTAACGCACTACGAACAAATTCTGCCTGCCACAGGGCGAGAGGGCTTTCGCGGGTGGCGATAATCAGTTGGCGCGACATGCAGGGACTTCCGTGATTTTGTAGTTCGCTATGATACCAGCCGAATCCTGGTGCAGCGACCTTCCGGAGGGCGCGGTAGTGGGTCAGTTGGGTATTTGATTGGTACTGTTGAACACGAGCCTCTCAGGCTCTCTGCATGCGACAGACTTTAAGCGCTGACACAAACGGCGTACTGAAGCCCCGAAGCGGCACTTAGGCGCCAAATTGGAGCTCAAGTAACGGCCATTCAACGCTGACACTAGCGGCGACGCAGGATGCTAGCGACCTTTATATCGCATCAGGTATCCCATCAGGGTTGCGCCGGACTTTGCTATACTTGCCACCGCTTTAGGCATTACGCGACAGGAACTGGCCGCGACCAAGGAATCGATACCACCATGAGTACAGAAAAAGACACCAGCAAACTCTGGGGCGGCCGCTTCACTGAAGCGACGGACGCCTTCGTGCAGCGCTTTACTGCCTCTGTAACGTTTGACCAGCGGATGGCTAGCGAAGATATTGCCGGGTCACTCGCGCATGCCCGCATGTTGCACAGCGTGGACGTACTCAGCGAAGAAGAACTGACCGCTATCGAAGGCGGTCTGGCGCAGGTGCAGACGGAAATCGATGAGGACCGTTTCCAGTGGTCAATCGCGCTGGAAGACGTGCACATGAATATCGAAGCACGGCTCACCGAACTGATCGGTGTGGCCGGCAAAAAACTGCATACCGGCCGCTCGCGCAATGACCAGGTAGCGACCGACATCCGGCTCTACCTGCGCAGCGCTATCGACCGTATAGCGGTCGAGCTGACCCGACTGCAACACGGCACGATTGGGCTGGCAGCGGCGCATACCCATACCATAATGCCCGGCTTTACCCACTTGCAGACGGCGCAGCCTGTGGTGTTCGGGCACCATCTGCTGGCCTGGAACGAGATGCTGGAGCGCGATTACGGCAGACTGATGGATTGCCGCGCCCGCATGAACCAATCACCACTGGGTGCTGCCGCGCTTGCGGGCACTACATACCCTATTGATCGCGCGCTCACGGCGGCGGCACTGGGCTTTGACAAACCGACTGAAAACTCGCTGGATTCTGTTTCGGACCGTGATTTTGCCATCGAGTTTTGCGCCTTCGCCGCGCTGCTGATGACGCATTTATCACGCATGTCCGAAGAACTGGTGCTGTGGGCGTCGGCGCAGTTCAACTTTATTGAGCTGCCAGACCGTTTTTGCACGGGCTCATCCATCATGCCGCAGAAGAAAAACCCGGACGTACCGGAACTGGTGCGCGGCAAGGTCGGGCGGGTTAATGGTCATCTCGTCTCTCTGCTGACCCTGATGAAAAGCCAACCGCTGGCCTACAACAAAGACAATCAGGAGGACAAGGAGCCACTATTTGACAGCATCGACACTGTGTTTGACTCGCTGCGCGCGTTCGCGGACATGATCCCGGCTATCAAACCCAAGGCCGCGGTGATGCATGAAGCTGCGCGACGCGGCTTTTCAACTGCCACTGACCTTGCAGACTATTTAGTGCGGCTGGGCCTGCCGTTTCGCGACGCGCATGAAGTGGTGGGCAAAGCCGTCGCCCACGGCGTTGCCAGCGGCAAGGATCTGGCGGACATGAGTCTGGATAAACTACAGGCGTTTTGTGGCGACATTCGCGAGGATGTCTTTGAAGTGCTGACGCTGGAAGGTTCAGTCGCTGCGAGGAATCATCTGGGCGGCACGGCGCCAGAACAGGTTGCCGCCGCGGCGATACGTGCGCAGGAACTGCTGGCGACTCGACAGGCAACATAATTTGCAGCCCCGCCGCCCTGCGCGCGAGAGCCTGCTCAGGAATCAGGGCTCCAGCGCACGCTGGCCTGAAACATGACATCCGGCGCGGTCTTCAATCGAATGTCTTCGGCAAGGCTGAAATCCGCGTACCACTGCGGCGCAAAATACCAGCGCGGGCCAACCGTTGCCATGAAGGCGTTGTCACCGACACCCGTCAGTTGGCTGTCCATCGGCGCCGCATTGCTGTCAATCTGCGCGATCAGCGACCAGCGCTGCGCAAACTGCCAGTCCAGGGCTACCCCGGCAAACCACAGGTTTTGCTCCTGCACACCCTCCAGCACATCACTGTCACCGGCGCGCAGGTAACCCACCTGACCATGCCAGCTCAGCGGTAAGTCCGCTATGGGGCCGCCCGAAGCGCGCAGCGCTACAAACGCGTCATCTCCTCCACTGCCCAGAAAATCCTTGTCATCACCTGTGCCAAACTTGTACCCCAACGCGAGGCTGACGGTCGCAGCATCGTTGCGGTAAAACGCATGGCTCAGGGACAGGCTGATGTCGCCGATGCCGGATGTGTCATCCTGCAGGGAAAAACCCCCATCGGGCGATGAATAAAAGTAATCCAGTTCATTGTTGGGTGCGTTGGAGCGCCCGCCGTCAGACATGCCCCAGAAATCGTGCCAACTGTCGATTGCACCATCAAGATGGCCACCGCTCTGATCCAGCCACGGGAGTTCCAGTTGTACATCCCAGTTCTCGGCCAGGCCATAGCGCAGTTCCAGCGCGAAACGCAGGATTTCACCATCCTGTCGATTAAATTCGGTGGCATTGCTTTCGTTGACGTACTGGTTAGAAAGCGTGCTGTGCAGAGCCACCATCACATTACCGCTGGGCGCTGTCTGCGCATCACGCTGCGAGGGCAGTCCTAACAAACCCGTCACCGGGCTGAGGTTTTTAACATATAACGGCTCACTGGCACTGGCCGGCATCACCAGAAACATCAGCAAGGCTGCGCAAAGCCCACCCATAAAAGCCGGCAGACGCATGCTGCATGAAAACCCCGTCAAACGAATATCACCAGAAAAAACGCAGGTGAGCACCCCGCGGGACATTTCGCGGGCCAGATCGCTATCGACCTCATCGCGCGTCATTTCCAGGTTATTACGCGTCTGTTCGATCAACTCGTCGAATTTTGATTCGGTCATCGCAAGGGAAATTCCAGCAAAATGTGCACAATTCAATGATAAGGGCTGTTCGCAGCGCTTACTAGCGGGCAGTATACTTTGTGTTGTTATAACCATTGTCACTGTCTGGACGATAAACATGCATTACTACCTGTCAAACTTGCTAATTGCCGTCGCGTTCGCCACCCTCACCGGGTGTGGACAAACAGGCCCGCTGTACATGCCGCCCGATGCACCGCCACCGCCGCCCGTTGCACCCGCTGCCAGTGCTGAGCAGCCGTCCACAGTGCCCTGAAATAGCCCCCAGAATTAGCGCCCGGAATTAAGACCAGCCCATGAACCATTTCACTTACCGTGATGGCAGCCTGCACGCCGAGAATGTCGCCGTTAGTACTATCGCCGTGACCCACGGCACGCCTTGCTACGTTTATTCACGCGCGGCGCTTGAAGCGACGTTCACAGAGTACCAACAAGCGCTGAAAGGTGCCGAGCACCTGATCTGCTATGCGGTAAAGGCCAATTCCAACCTGGCTGTACTCAATGTGCTGGCACGATTGGGTGCCGGCTTCGACATTGTGTCCGGCGGCGAGCTAGAGCGCGTCGTCGCGGCCGGCGGGGATCCGGCAAAGATCGTTTTCTCCGGCGTCAGCAAGACTCCCGCAGAAATGGCCCGCGCACTGGCGTTAGGTATCCACTGCTTTAATCTGGAATCTGCGGGTGAGCTGGAGGTATTAAACCGCGTTGCTGGAGAGCTCGGCTGCGTCGCGCCGGTCTCGGTGCGCGTCAATCCCGACGTCGATGCGCGCACCCACCCGTATATTTCGACCGGCTTGCGCGAGAACAAGTTTGGCCTTGCCATCACTGAGGCGATACCGGTCTACCAGCGCGCGGCGCAATTGGAGCACATCGATGTCGTGGGCCTGGATTGCCACATCGGCTCACAGCTCACCGAAATCAGCCCCTTTATTGATGCCCTGCATCGCCTGCTGGCATTAATAGACGCGCTGGCTGACCACGGCATCAAGATACGTCATCTGGATCTCGGTGGCGGGCTTGGTGTGCGATATCGAGATGAAACCCCCCCTTCGATAGCGACCTATATTGGCGCGATACGCGAGGTGTTAGGCACGCGCAAGGTGCAACTCATGTTTGAGCCAGGGCGCTCGATAGCCGCCAATGCCGGATTGTTGGTGATGCAAGTGGCGTACCTGAAGTCGACGTCAGATCATCACTTTGCATTGGTAGATGCCGCGATGAATGACATGATTCGTCCCGCTCTCTATCAGGCGTGGCTGGACATCCAGCGCGTTGAACAAAATAACGCCGGTGAAACGCAGCAGTGGGATGTGGTGGGCCCGGTCTGTGAAACCGGTGATTTTCTGGGCAAGGAGAGAACGCTTGCGCTCAGCCCGGGCGACCTGCTGGCCATGTTCGGCGCCGGCGCCTATGGATTCACCATGAGTTCCAACTACAACAGTCGCGGCCGCGCGCCGGAAATTATGGTGGACGGCGACAACATGTATCTGGTGCGACCGCGGGAAACCCTCGCCGATCTCATACGCGGCGAAACCTGCCTGCCTGCGCCGGCCGCCGCCGACTGATCGGGCAGAACCTTATGCAACTACAGTTTACTAAGATGCATGGCACAGGAAATGACTTCGTCGTCATCGACCTGATCAGCCAGCATTACCAGCTGCGCTCTCAGGACGTGAGAAAGCTGTCAGACCGGCATTTTGGGGTGGGTTGTGATCAAGTATTGGTAGTGGAGCCACCGCACAGTCCGCACGTTGATTTTCGCTACCGCATTTACAATGCCGACGGCAATGAAGTGGAGCAGTGCGGCAATGGCGCACGCTGTTTCGCACGCTTTGTGCGCGACAAGAAACTGACCACCAAAAAAATCATCAGCGTGGAAACTTCTGCGGGCGTCATCGAGCTCCGCGTGCGTCCCAATCATGACGTTGAGGTCAATATGGGGCCGCCGCAGTTTGAACCCGCCAACATTCCGTTCGCGGCCAGCGTTCGGGCGCCAAGCTATCCTCTTTTGGTGGACAACAAAACACTGGAAATTGGCGCAGTTTCGTTGGGTAATCCACACGCGGTGCTGCGTGTTCCCAATGCCAGCAAGGCCGACGTTGAAAAGCTGGGGCCACTGATCGAATCACACGCTGACTTTCCGCAGCGGGTTAATGCCGGTTTCATGCAAGTCGTCTCGGACCGGGATATCCGGTTGCGCGTCTACGAGCGAGGCGTGGGCGAGACACTCGCCTGCGGTACCGGCGCCTGCGCCGCAGTGGTGTATGGCATCTCCCGCGGTTGGTTGCGCGAATCCGTGACAGTTGGACTGCCGGGGGGTAAGCTTTCAGTATCGTGGGCGGGCGAAGGCAAATCGGTCATCATGACCGGCCCCACCGCAGTCGTGTTCGACGGCACAATAAAAATCTGAGGCTCCGCTCGCGGAGCCCAATCATAGCGTGGAGCGCCGATAACCATGTCAGCCAGCAAAAAGAGAGGAACAGCAGTGAAGATGGCAGCAGAGCAAAGCAGCGACACCGGGCTCAACGACGACATCGTGCGCGAATACCTCAAGAACCATCACGACTTCTTACAGCGCCATCCCGACATGCTGGATTACTTGCACGTCACTCATGCCTCTGGCAGCGCTATTTCGTTAGTCGAAAAACAGGTCAGCGTACTGCGCGAACGCAATACCGAGATACGCCAGCGACTAAAGACACTCACAGTGAATGCCAAAGAAAACGATGTGCTGTATACACAGACCCGCGCCCTTATATTGAAGCTGCTGGACGCCGATTCTGTTGAGGCTCTGTACGCCCGGTTCATTGCGGCGATGAAAGAGGACTTTGGTGTCCAGTATGTCAGCATGATCCTCTACGCCAACGACGCCAACGACGCCAACGACGCCAACGATAGCAGCATGCAGGGTTGGCGCACCGCACCACAGGACGCCGTCAAACGCGAGATCGGCTCGCTGTTCAAAGGCCATAAACCCGTGTGCGGTACGCTGCGCGCGGAAGAACTGACATTCCTGTTTGCCGAGACTACAGCCGTGGGCTCGGCGGCACTGATGCCGCTGTCTGATGGCGAGCCACTGGGCCTGATCGCCGTAGGCAGTGCGGACGCGAACTACTATAACAACAAGGTCGGCACGCTGTTCCTGTCTCATATTGCCGACGTTATCGTGAAACTCCTGTCGCGCTTCCAAGACGCCAGGGCATGAAGACACCGTGAGCACAAACGTCGCGCAGGCTGATCCGCTGGGGATGTCTGCCATGCAGTTTATCCACTATCTGCGCGATGTACGCCAGCTTTCGCCCCACACCATCAGCAATTACCAGCGCGACCTCACGTCACTGGAACGCTACTGCGAAACGAGTGACGCAAGCGGTCCCATCGAAGCATTATTGGAAGCCGATATTCGCGCCTGGGCAAGCCGCTTACACCGTCAGGGACTCGCCGGCGGCAGCATACAGCGCAGCCTGTCCGCCGCCCGCTCGTTCTATAACTTCCTCGGACGCGAGAGCGGACTGCGACGCAACCCGGCCGCCAGTGTGCAAGCGCCGCGCAGCCCTCGCAAACTGCCGAAAACTCTCGATGCTGACCAGGTCAGCAAGTATCTGGTCTTTGATGCTGACTCCCAGACCGCATGTCGCGACAGCGCGATGGCGGAATTATTTTACTCCTCGGGGCTGCGCCTCGCAGAACTGGCGGCCGTGCAGGTAGACGATATCGACCCGCAGTCGAAACTATTGACGGTAACCGGCAAGGGCCGCAAGACCCGCATCGTGCCGGTCGGCTCCATGGCGCTGCAGGCCATCGCGCGGTGGCTCAAGGTGCGACCGACAGTCTCAGTCGATGGCAGCGAGTGCCGCGCGCTGTTCACCAGCAATCGCGGCAGGCGCATCAGTGTGCGCTCGATTCAAGCGCGCCTCAAACTCCAGGGTCGCAAGTCAGGGATGCGCCAGGACGTTCATCCGCACATGCTGCGCCACTCATTCGCCAGCCATATGCTAGAGTCCAGTGGCGATCTGCGCGCGGTGCAGGAACTGCTGGGGCATGCGAATATCTCCACCACCCAGATCTACACGCATCTGGATTTCCAACACCTCGCCAAGGTCTACGACGCCGCCCATCCGCGCGCGAAACGCCGCAACAAGGATTGAAACATGCCCGTCTCGGTGATTACCTTCGACCTGGATAACACCCTGTGGGATGTGGAACCGAGCCTTATTCGAGCTGAAGAGGCACAACAGTCGTGGCTGCGACAACACCGGCCGGGCGCAGTTGATGCCTTCGATCAAGACGCTTTGTTCGAGTTCAAAAAATCGGTTTGGAAGCGGCACCCCCACTTGTCACACCATGTCAGCCAGATGCGCATCGAGACGCTATATGAGTTACAGCTTGCCGCCGGCTTCGACGAGGAGGCCGCCCGCAGCGGCGCACAGCAAGCATTTGCCGTATTCCTGCAGGAGCGCCGCAAAGTGATGCTGTACGAGGATGCGCTGGGCGTGCTGGAGGTTCTTGCCAAAACGTTCACGCTCGGCGCACTGACTAACGGCAATGCCGACATCTACAAGACCGATGCTGCCGAGTATTTTGACTTTGCCTTTCTCGCCGAGGATATCGGCAGTAGCAAGCCGCATCCGGATATGTTCCACGCTGCCCTCAAAAAGACGGGCGCAGAGCCTGCAGATATCATTCATGTAGGGGATGACCCGGAGCACGACATCCTCGGCGCCCGGGAAGTGGGCATGCGCACCGTCTGGATCAACACGCAAAACAAGCTCTGGACCGGTGGCCAGCGCGCCGACCGGGAAATCGTCAACCTGCGTCAGCTACCTGATGCTATCGACAGCATCGTCAGCCAAGGGTAGTACCCCCTCTTAAACACTGGCCTGGCATGGCCTGATTACTTCTGTTTGAGAATCTCGTTCTTGGTACGCTTGTATTCGCTTTCGGAAATCACGCCCTTATCGAACGCCTCTTTGAGGTCTAACAACTGCTTACCCTGAGTTTCAGTTGTCTTTATCGTGGTTTGGGTATCGTTGCCGCCGCACCCTGGCAGTGTTCCCACAGCCAACATCACACCAGCGATCAGTAAAGTTTTTTTCAACATCTCACGTCATCCTTCTCGTTTAAGACACACCAACGTGCGGATCGATTCAACGCATGCTGATTATCGCCGTCATCACGAGTGTTATTATAAGACAAAAAAAGGGGGCCAAAAGGCCCCCAAAAAAACGCATCGTGAGACGCGCCCGCAAAGTCGTTACTATGCGCCGCTGCCGCTGGCGCCGACGAACTCGGGGTAAGCTTCCATGCCGCACTCGGCCATGTCCACACCCTCGTACTCTTCCTGTTCGGTGACGCGGATTCCCATTACTGCCTTGAGAACGCCCCAGACCACCAAGCTAGCTCCGAAGACCCAGATAAAGATCGTGGCTGCACCTATCAACTGACCGCTGAAGGAAGCATTTTCGCCGTTGGTTATCGGCACCAACATGAGACCTAAAAATCCAACCACACCGTGGACAGAGATTGCACCGACGGGATCATCGATCTTCAACTTGTCGAACGCGATGATAGCGAACACAACCAGCACACCACCCATTGCACCAAACAGTGTTGCCTGCAGGGCAGTCGGGGTAGAGGGTTCTGCTGTGATTGCAACCAGACCAGCCAGAGCACCGTTAAGCGCCATCGTCAGGTCAGCTTTGCCGAACATCAAACGTGCGAGGACCAGTGCCGCGATCAGTCCACCCGCTGCTGCAGCATTTGTGTTCATAAACACAATGGCTACTGCGTTTGCGCTTTCGACGCTTGCAGTTGCCAGCACTGAGCCGCCGTTGAATCCGAACCAGCCCAACCAAAGGATGAATGTTCCAAGCGTTGCCATCGGCAGGTTTGCACCAGGAATCGGCCTGACTGAACCATCAGCTGCGTACTTGCCCTTTCGAGCGCCCAGCAGAAGAACACCTGCCAGAGCCGCTGACGCACCTGCCATGTGGACGATACCTGAGCCGGCAAAGTCCGAGAAGCCGAGGTTACCCAGTGTGTACATGCCAAAGACTGCCTCGCCACCCCAGGTCCAGCTACCTTCCATCGGGTAGATAAAGCCGGTCATGACGACTGCAAATGCCAGGAAGGCCCACAGCTTCATACGCTCTGCGACGGCGCCGGACACGATTGACATGGCGGTTGCTACAAACACAACCTGAAAGAAGAAATCTGCGGAGGGTGCGTATGTAGCAGGCTCTTCTGCCCCGGCAACGCCGTCACCGACGATTCCACTCAAAAAGAGTGAAAACTCATCACCGCCATACATGATTGAATAACCACATACCATATACATCGTACATGCCACTGCGTACAGCGAGATGTTCTTCAGCAAAATTTCAGTGGTGTTCTTGGAGCGAACAAGGCCGGCTTCCAGCATTGCGAAACCTGCCGCCATCCACATTACGAAGGCACCCATCACCAGAAAGTAAAAGGTGTCGAGGGCGTACTGTAGTTCAAAAATATCATTTTCCATGGGGTTACTCTCTGCTAACAGTCAGTAGGGGTTTAGATCGCGTCTTCGCCGGTCTCACCGGTACGAATCCGAATCACCTGCTCCAGCGCGGAGACAAATACCTTGCCGTCACCGATCTTGCCGGTGTTAGCCGCCTTGGAGATGGCCTCAATGGTTTGCTCTGCGACACCGTCTGCTACGGCGACTTCGATTTTTACCTTGGGCAGAAAATCAACGACATATTCCGCGCCACGGTACAACTCGGTGTGGCCCTTCTGGCGACCAAATCCTTTGACTTCGGTCACGGTGATTCCCTGCACGCCGATTTCAGACAGGGCTTCGCGTACATCGTCCAGTTTGAATGGCTTGACTATGGCCGTAATTAATTTCATATAAAAACTCCGGAATGGGAGTCGGCCAGATAGCTGGCCGACTCTAGGCTACACGTTACGATTACAGGCTTTTGCTGATGGAGAAGACTGCTGTTGCGCTACAGATTCCTGCATCGCCAAAGCAAGCTTGATCATCCAGGTCTGTATCGACATAGGCGACAGCAAGATCAACACCGAAGACCGAGTACCCGAGAGTCACAGACCAATCGGTGTAGTCTTCAATAGTTTTGTCTTGATCAAGGTCGTTGTAGCCAACATGGAAGCCCAGCGAGAAGTCCTCCATGAACGACAAGCTGTAACCCGCATTGTAGTACCAGTACTCGCCGGTTTTAGCGTAAAAGTCGTCTGAGTAGATGACGCCCAAGGACAAGTCCTTCCATGATCCTGTCGCGCTGAACTCTTGGTAAGCGCCCTTGGGGTCTATGGTATCGCCGGGGTAGTCATAATAGAAGTAACCCACATCGACGCCAAAATCGGTATCACCGATAGGACCAGCCCAACCAGCGTAGTAGTCAATTTCCATGGTGCCGTAACTGCCAGTAGGGTTATCACCACCGAAGTCCACAGACGACGCCCACGTGCCGACATAAAAACCCGGCTCGAAAGACACATCAAATCCGCCCTGAATTGCGGCGTCTTTGCCTGTCTGTGAAATACCCCGGAAGCGGTAATCTGACACCAGCGCGATGTTGCCGCTAACGTCAAAGGCCTGAACCGGCGTTGTAAATGCACCTGCCAACAAGGCCGTTCCAACCGCTGCTGTAAGTAGCTTTTTGTTTAACATGTCTCTTTACTCCTAAGGTTTAAAGTCAAAGTGCAGACTCCGTAAGGCGTCAAACTATTGCTGCGGACGCATGACGAGCGCTTTACCGATCTGTCATTCGTGTTAAAGCAGGGTCTGTGCCAACCACCGGTTTACTCTTAAATATCAGAGAGATAAAGATAAATATCATTTTTGAATAGGATGATATGCCGCTTAATAATGCACTGTTATGGTGCGCTGATCTAAAATCGTGCACTGCTGCGCGCTGTGCCACCTGCTCTAAATGCTCTACACTTTGGCCACACTCACCACAGCAGAAAACGGCGCACTCATGGCACTCAAACCACCTCTCCCCTGGGAAATACTGCAACAAGTCAGCGAATTCGTGGGCGGCAAGGGCGTTAAAGAGGAAGTCGACAAAAACATGCGCTCACTGGCGCAGTCTGCGCTGACTCGCCTGGATATGGTGAGCCGCGAGGAGTTTGACGCGCAAGCTGCGGCCCTGAAACGGACACGGGATCGAGTCGCTGTGCTGGAAGCCACGCTTGAAGAGTTAAATCAGGCGGTAGAGGCTCTCACCGGCGCTCGCTAAACCGGCCTGCAGCGCCCAGACCCACCTATCGAACACCGCGCAGCACACGCTCAAGGAAGAGCCATGGAATTATCCATCATCAATAGCAGGGCGCTGACGGGTATCGAGGCGCCGCTGGTACAGGTTGAGACACACTTGTCCAACGGGCTACCAGCCTTCCA
>JBDNIE010000347.1:0-7345 GCA_041688425.1 Halioglobus sp.
CAATTAAGATCTTCTGGTTTTTGGGGAAATACAGCGGTCATATTATTTTTACTCTGAGTTTTCATGTTGGCACGAATGGCGCTACCGCATTATCGCGTTTTGTATACGATCATCCTATTACTTAACCTAGGATACTTTCAACATTGGATAATTAATTTTCGGTCAGGTAGCCACGCCTCTGTTTGACACCTCACCATGAGAAATAGTGCCGGATTCATTGTCCGCGTGTGGATTTCTAAATGAGTAGCGTGACGATCCCAGCTAAGTAGGTCTGGCTAAAATGACACTCCTTTTAGTTTCAGGTTCAGGCAGAGATTTAAATGATATCCGGATGGGACACGCCTTGAACCCATACCCATAAACACGGGCAAGCCCACCATGGCGGCTTGGGCTGCGGACGGCTGCGCCTGGCGTCATGCCTCACACAGACCCAAACCGATACCATTCAATTCTCCGCAACTACGCGATATTAAAGCTTGCGGCAGCGCCATTGTCCCGCTGCGGGTTACTACAAGATTAGAGTGGCAAACCACACTAAATAGGTATGCCCTCTACTCCTCCCTCTACAGACCAGGTTGGATCGATACTGCAGTCACACGGCATAGGCGCTTATGTCTGGAGAAATCGGTCGCCCTTGCCGGTATGCGTTCTGGCGCTCTCTCACCTCCGGCCTTTAGCCTGGATGCACCCACAGAACCATTGTATTGCTAGCAAAAACCGGATTGTTGCTACATCCTTAATATTGCTTTAGGCTCTTAATGAAGGTTGGCCGCATGACTCAAGTGTTCTTTCAATTTGGAACCATGCTTTTATCAGGCGTAGACTGATCATGCTATAGCCTGTCGTGTTGGGGTAGCTTTTGTGTTCCCACACAAAAAAATGTGTAGTCAGCCGCGCCAATTCAATGCTTCGTGAATATATTCTGTTCGCGTAATCTTAGAGGAGGATCATGTCGGACTTCTGGCAAGAGACTATTTTTACGGCGAAGGAAATTCGTCACGAACTGCATAAAAATCCCGAACTTAGTTGGCAAGAACTGCACACTGCCGAGCGAATACGCAGCGCCCTATCTGATTGGAATATTCCTTGGACTCCCTGTGCCCGCACCGGCACTTTGGCCTTCATTAATCACCGCGCCGGTCGCGCCAACAAGCACATTGCCTTACGTGGCGATATTGATGCGCTACCCATTACCGAACAAACTGACAAATCTTATCAATCGCATCAACCAGGCTGGATGCATGCTTGTGGGCACGATGGTCACACCGCCACGCTACTAGCTAGCGCTCGTTGGTTGAAGCATCATGAAAATAAAATACCCGGACCGGTGACACTCATTTTTCAGCCGGCCGAAGAAGGTGGTCACGGCGCCAAAGCGATGATTGAAGACGGCGCACTTAAAGGCGTTGATGAAATCTTTGGCTGGCATAATTGGCCCGCAATCGGTTTTGGCAAAATGCTCTGCCCGGATGGTATTGTGATGTGCGGCAATGGTACGTTTACGTTAACGGTGAACGGCCGAGGCGGCCACGCCAGCCAACCCGAACTATGTCGCGATCCCGTGCTGGCCGCTAGCGCAATTACACTGGCATTGCAGCAGATCATCAGCCGAACATTGGCACCACAAAAAACCGCCGTTGTTAGCGTTACCTCTATTGATGCGCGCAGCGCCGCCACAGTGACACCGCAACAAGCCGTCATTGGCGGCAGTATTCGAGTACCAGATCAAAGCACCCGCGATGAAATAAACACATCGATAATCGATATTGCGACCAGCACTGCACACGCCTATGGCGTGGAGTGTGTCGTAGACATTCAACCGCGCTACGAGGCGACTATCAACCACGCTGCGCAGGCGGAGTTTGTGCGCCAACTCTGGCAGCAGAGCTGGGGCGAAGCGGCCATTGAACAGCAGATGTTAGCGCCCATAATGGCATCGGAAGATTTCAGCTATTACCTGCAGGAGATTCCCGGAGCGTTCGCCTTGATTGGCGCCGATGACGGGCCTGACCATCAGGCCCCGTGCCACAGTCCACACTACGATTTTAATGATCGGTTAATCGAAAAGGTCGCCTCCTTGTTTGCCCAAATAGTCGGCGCACCAGTACCCCACAAAAAGCTCAATACAGGCTTACCGCTTTAGTTATATTCAGCAGTATTGGCCGCCATTTTTTCATAGTAAGGAGTCCAGTATGAGTATATTTGAGCAGCGAGAATCTGATATTAGAGCCTATTGCCGAGTGTATCCGGTTGTCTTCGACAAGGCTGAAAACGCCAGACAAACCGACGAAAACGGCAAGGAGTATATCGACTTCTTTGCTGGAGCAGGCGTACTGAATTTTGGCCACAACAATGAGCGTATGACCAAGGCTGTTATCGAATACATTCAGTCAAAGGGCGTGATGCACAGTTTGGATATGCACACCACCGCCAAACGCGACTTTATGCAAAGTTTTGTCGATACGATATTAGAACCGCGCAAGATGCCGCACAAAATGCAATTTATGGGGCCAACCGGAACAAACGCAGTAGAGGCCGCTCTAAAGCTCGCGCGGCGCGCCACTGGTCGCAGCGACATTGTTGCCTTCACCAAAGGTTTTCACGGCATGACTCTGGGCTCGCTTGCCTGTACCGCCAATGAATACTTTCGCGGCGCTGCCGGCATTCCGTTGCTGCACGTTGGCCATCAACCTTTTGGTTGTGAGACTCCCTGCCAGGGTTGCGAGATGGGCTGCGGCATAGCCAATTTGGATTTACTGCGAGCCCAGTACGATGATGCCTCTAGCGGGATTAAGCCACCCGCCGCATTTTTAGTCGAGACTATTCAAGCTGAAGGCGGCGTCAATGTCGCTGATAGCACGTGGTTGGAAGCGCTGGCATCGCTGGCCAACGACATGGGTAGCTTGCTGATTGTCGATGACATTCAAGTCGGCATGGGCCGCACCGGGTCTTTCTTTAGCTTTGATGACATCGGCATAGATCCTGACATTATTTGCTTAGCAAAAGGTCTGGGTGGTTTAGGTATACCTATCGCAATGAATCTGGTTAAACCTGATATCGACAAACTGTGGGCACCCGGCGAGCACACCGGCACCTTCCGCGGTCAATCGTTGTCTTTTGTGGCTGGCAAGCAAGTGCTGAGTTATTTCGAAAACGACGAGTTGATGCAGGAGGTTAAGGAAAAGGCTTCCATCATGAGCAAGGCCTTAGCGCCACTTGAAAAACTCCAAGGCGTGCAAGTGCGTGGTAAAGGCATGATCCTGGGATTAGATGTCAATGATGGAACGATCGCTCGAACCATTATCGATGCCTGCTTTAGCAAGGGCTTACTCATCGCCACCTGTGGGACAGGTGGGCGCGTGATCAAACTAATTCCGCCACTGACTATTCCCAAACATGACCTGATAGAAGGATTGGTAACGTTAGTGAATGAAACACAGCAGGCCGTGGAAACCGCTTCATGAAAAAACGCGATGACATGACCTTTCCCTTTGAAGAATACGAGCGCCGTATTACCGAACTTCGAGCACGTATTGCCGATCGCAACCTCGATGCTATCATCGTGTCTGATCCAGAAAATATTATGTACCTGACGGATTATCAAACCACTGGGTACTCGTTTTTCCAAGCTCTGGTTGTACCGCTTGCGGACGAACCGTTTATGATCACCCGAGCATTGGAGGAATCCAATATTTTTGCTCGCACTTGGGTAGAACGGACACGTCCATATCCTGATACCGGTGATGCCATACAAATGCTGGTTGATGCTTTGCGTGAATTTGGTCTGTCAACAAAACGTATTGGTTACGAGCGCAATAGTTACTTTTTCCCCGCCTATCAACAAGACACTATTCACACCACACTTACCGCCGCAAAGTTACTTGATTGCTTTGGTATTGTGGAAGAAGGCCGCATTTGCAAGTCACCTGTGGAAATTGACGTCATGCGCAAAGCCGCCACAGCCACAGAGGCTGGCATGCAAGCAGGCATAGAAGCTTGCCATGCGGGCGCGACAGAAAATGAAATTGGTGCTGCTATAAGCGCCGCAATGTTCTGCGCTGGCGGAGAACCTCCGGCAGTTATGCCCTACGTGGCCTCTGGCCCCAGAACAATGATTGGTCATGCGACATGGGAAGGTCGCGTGGTAAAACCGGACGAGCATATCTTCCTCGAGGTGGGTGGTTGTTTCAGGCGCTATCACACCGCGATGATGCGTACGGTAGTGTTGGGCGAGTTAAGCGATTCCATGTACAAAGCGCAGGAGACTATTAAATTGGCACTCAGCACCATGCACAGTGAAATACAACCAGGCATGACTGTTTCCGATGTTGACAATATGATTCGCAATATCATCAGCCACAATGATGTCGGAGCGAGTTTAGTCACACGCTCAGGATATTCTATCGGTATTGCCTTTCCTCCGAGCTGGGATGAAGGTTACATCTGCAGTCTTAAGCAAGGCGACTCCACGGTACTGAAAGAAGGTATGACCTTCCATGTTATTCCTTGGATGTGGGGCGTTGACGGCGATAAGACCTGTGGCATTTCGGACTCTATTTATATTACAGACAAAAGCTGCAAGTCTTTTTTTACACTATGTCACGACTTCACCGTCAAGCCAAACAATACGCGAACTCAAAATGCCAAAGCCAAGAACGAGACTTCTGAACCTCAACTCGTCGTGCCAAACGATAGCAAATCGAAAATCAAGACTGTCACCCATATTTAGCTCATTAATCCATCTCTTTTACGGATTTCCTGCTTGAGCCGTTAGCTGCAACTTGAGCGTGAACTATGTTTCGCGGCACGTTCAAACTCGAATTTGGTTTTAAGACGAACTGTGATTTACAGGGCGCAAACTGATTGCAAACTTACATTCGCGCACAGGGGTTTATTATGGGCCAGGTACTAATCTCAAGAAATCCTTATACGGGGAAATTCATAGAAGAATATTCGGCACTCAATAGTCGGGAAATCGCCAGCTCTATCGAAAAAGCCGACGCTGCCTTTTCACTGTGGCGAAAAACCACTTTTCCTGAACGTGCTGCGGTGCTCGCTAAGGTGGCCGCAGCTTTACGCGAAGCAAAACCCAAGCTTGCCAGACTAATGGCAGTAGAAATGGGCAAACCCATTAAGGAAGGGCAAGCCGAAGTCGAAAAAGCCGCGATGTGCTCAGAATATTATGCGGAGCACGCTGCACGATACCTGGCGCCAGAAGAACTTCCATCCGATGCTTCGCGCAGCTATGTCTGTTACCAACCGCTCGGCGCCTTGCTAGGCATTTTACCGTGGAACGCACCTCTGTGGTTAGCTGCGCGCTATTTTGCACCGGCCTTAATGGCGGGCAACACTTGCGTTCTCAAACATGATCCAAATGTGCCGGGCTGTGCACAGGCAATTGCCGAGGTATTTGTTAGCGCAGGAGCACCGGAGAATATTTTGGTTAACCTACTGATTGAAACGTCTGCGGTTGCCGATGCAATTCGTCATCAAGCCATTCAGGCAGTATCTTTTACTGGCTCGGCAAATGCGGGTGCTATTGTCGCTGCTACTGCAGCCGCAGAAGTCAAACACTCGGTGCTGGAACTAGGAGGCTCAGACCCGCTTATCGTGTTGTCTGATGCCGACCTCGATACAGCAGCCGATATAGCGACGCTTTCGCGCACCATAAACGCGGGGCAATCGTGCATTGCTGCCAAGCGTATTATTGTCGAAGCCGACATTTACGACGCGTTTATCGATAAGCTGAAGACACGCTTAGCTAAGCTCAAACTTGGTGACCCGCTGCTGGAGGATACTGATATTGGCCCCATTGCCAGAGATGACCTGCGGCAGAATCTGCACCGACAAGTGTTGGAATCGATTGAAGCCGGGGCCAATTGCATAATGGGTGGCGAGCCGGCTTCAGGTGATGGGTATTTTTACCCAGTGACCTTGCTAACTGACGTTGATGAAACCATGAGCGCTTTTAAGGAGGAGACGTTTGGCCCCGTGATGGCCGTAATAAAAGCCAACGATAAAGAACATGCATTGGAATTAGCCAACAACACTGAGTACGGTTTGGGGGCTAGCATTTGGACAAGAGATTTGGCGTTAGCGGAATCGTTTGCGATGGCATTGAACGCAGGGCAGGTTGCCGTTAACGGGATTGTGAAAACAGACCCGCGTCTGCCGAGTGGAGGCATAAAAAAATCGGGCTATGGCCGCGAATTAGGCCCTCATGGTATTAGAGAATTTGTTAATGCCAAGCAAATCTGGATTAAATAGTTCTCGGCAGTTTGGTGCAGATCGACGTGCTGTTAACGCGCTAATGGCGTTCTCTCCGACACATGACGATACGCATAAACCTGACACGCGCCCTACTTCGAATCGCGCAATCGCCCACGGTACTTATCGCGCGCCAGCTCCTGCATGTCGGCAACTGTATCACTCTCATCCATAATTTCGCGACCCAGTAGAGTCTCCACCGCATCTTCCAGGGTGACAACACCGGCGGTCTGGCCGTACTCATCCTCCACTAGAAACAAGTGCTCTCGACGGCGGATGAATCCGTCCAGCAGTGTCATTACCGGCAGCTCCACCGACACCCGGTAGATGGGCACCAAATACTCGGCCAGCGGCTTATCACCATCACCAGCCAATAGCGCCTCCAGAATGCGCGGGCGCAATACCAGACCTACTACCGAATCCAGGTTTCCCTCATAGACGGGCAGTCGCGTAAATGTCGACACCTGGATCTGTACCATGGCTTCACTGACCGTGAGTGAGACATCCAATGCGCTGACCACGGTGCGCGGTGTGAGGATTTTGGCCGTGCGAGTTTGCCGCAACTGCAGTATGTTTTTCAGCAATTCCCCTTCGTGTGCCCCCAGCGAACCGTGGAGGGTTCCAAGTTTTGCCAAAGCAGCCAACTCCTCCCGACTGGTCATGGTGCCGTCACTGCTCTTTCCCAATAGATCCGTCAGGCGCCGAGCCAGCCATACCAGCGGAAACAGCAGTTTCACCAGCCAGGTAATCACTTGTGCTGCAGGCAGGGCCAGTTGCTTCCAGTAGGTTGCGCCGAGGGTCTTGGGAATAATCTCAGAAAAATACAGTATTATCAGCGTGAGGATAAACGCGATC
This sequence comes from Halioglobus sp., assembly GCA_041688425.1. Taxonomy (GTDB): domain Bacteria; phylum Pseudomonadota; class Gammaproteobacteria; order Pseudomonadales; family Halieaceae; genus Marimicrobium. Next base: position 7,123 of record JBDNIE010000347.1, read on the forward strand.
AGGGTTTCCCAGCGGGCGCCAAACACATTGGCCGCCTGCGCGCCAACACCTGCAGCTCCCATGGTGTGGGCAAACGTGTTCAGAATAAGAATGCTGGAAAGAGACTTGTCGAGATTTTCCTTGACGTCCTTCAGCACGCGGCCGCGAGTGGGTTTGATGCCCAATTGGCTCTCGACAAAGCCCGGCGTCACAGACAACAGCACGGCTTCAAGTACGGAGCACA
>JBDNIE010000060.1:0-10839 GCA_041688425.1 Halioglobus sp.
AACGCAGCGCTGACCAGCCCGTTCTCCTCGCGCAGGAAGTGGCATTCGAGCGCCCTGTCCACGAGCTCCTGTCCGAAATACTTCGTCAGCAACTCCGAGCGAACCGGGTGGCTCAGGAACATTGCATCCAGGCATACGGGCAACGCCCCGGACCCCCTTCCCAGCATTCCTAAGTACAACGATGGCAGCACGGAGCCGTGGAATAGGCGATGCCATCTCGGCCACCTCAGATTGACCAGGTTCTTGTACTCGGAGGTCAGTGCAGTCCAGCTAAACTTGACGGGGACGTACTGAAGAGAGAGATAGTCGAGTTCCCGCAAGCGCTCGGTGAACTCACGGAGCAACTCTAGATCAAGCAGAAAGACCGGATCGTCGGCGCTCCACCAACCAGACGGCACCTCTCGCTCATCAAGCTCCTGCAACCCCAATTCGGTCCTCATTCATTCTCCTTCTTTCCGAACGTGTTTGCCCACCTGATCAACTCGAATCTTGGCCATATCGCGGTGTAAATATGAGGGACATATTCTCCCGACTCGAGCAACCGCCTTCTCGTTGCCGATTTTTCTATAGCACCGCCTGCTGCGTTTATGTCTGATTTGACGTAAAATAATTCAGCGCCATTTTCGACTAGAAATCTACGAAGATAATTCAGTCTCGGACTAACAGTTTCAAGCTGTGGATCGTACCACCAGCTCGAACAAATCACACCTTCGAGCTCCTGATTCAATTCAAGCAACTCAGCAATTCTTCGGTAACACGCGATCCATCCATCCGGGTGAAAATGTTCTCTAAGAGGCGCGTGCATGTGCAACTCATAATATGGTCGAAACTTATGACCCCGTAGCAGGAAAAATCGGGTTGCTCGGCGAAACTGCCCAATGTTACCACTAATGATAATCTTCCGCGAAATGCCGGAAAGTTCGTCAACTAGTTCAGGACCGCAGGGATAAAGTTTCAACCTACATATAGCCAAATCCTTTAAATATAGGTCGTTGCTGGTAACGTAGTACGAATCTTCTTGCCGGCTAATATCGTCCGCAATTCTAGAAAATTCGTTGTGAAATAATTCAATAACAGAATTCGGCAACTTTCTTTTCGATAACCGTGCATCGAAGTCGCCTATTAAAGTAACCAAAACAAGCTTGTGGTACATCTCCATCAAGCCATTACCCGGTAGTTTGTCTATTTGCTTACTATACGAACTAGCCGAGGCTGGAATGTTTCCGTAGTGACCATGCAAATTCTGACTGTCCAGCATGGAAATATATCGTTGAATTGGAAATAAAACGAGAAGATCGCCATTAGCTTGTCTGATCAATCTGATAAGACTTTCGACTAGCGCATGAATTTTCACTTTGTCCATGACGAACCGCATATGAGCTATGAGCGAATCCGATAACCAGATGCAACGGCTTGAAAGGTAAGATCGGACATTCGATAATTCACTGGTTGCCTTCTAATATTATAGGGATTAAAACCCGGTTGATTTACTCCACCATAAGCTGAGAAGCAAAAATCGATACCATTTGCGTGCAGTCGCTCAACCACGCCACTCTTTATGTTGCGCGGTCGACCAAATGGATAAGCGAACCATCGTTCTGGGCCTTTCTCTCCGAGCTTTTGAATAATGTCGCCAGTAGCCTTGCTAACCTCCTCCAGAGACTCTTCGACGGATATCTGCCCCATATCGCAATGACTGACCGAATGATTCGCGATATGAAATCCCCATGAAGACATCTCGTTTACCTGATCCCAAGACAGCGTCGCAAGCTGTCTCTGTAAACGTACGTCCATCGGAAAAGATTTCTTGGTCCCAACAATTCCGGTACTAATGAAAAAGGTACAAGGAATATTCGCATCGTGTAAAACCTGTGCTGCCAGATAATTGTCCTCGTAACCGTCATCAAAGGTAATCACTGCGGCTGGTCGTCTACGCGGTTCAGCCAGACCAGATAGAAATTGCGTCATGTCAATTACTTCAAACTCACGCTTCAAAATAGACAATTGGTGAATAAATTGCTTAGGAGTTACTGTGCATGGATCCAAATTCTCTTCGCTTATTCGATGATAGAGTAGAATTGTCACATGACAAGTCCCGAATTTTGACCGCCAAAAATCTCGTAGGGGCACATATATGTTTACATAAAACCAGAAGACAATCGGCTTGAATGCAGACTTTATAGACCCTCGAAAAGTTGATTGATTCACGCGGTCAACCTTTTATTCCACTATCGATAGATTAATATTCTTTTAAACGCATACGGTTACGTTAGCTATAGCCAGACGTGGTTGATAATAATCGGGCCGAATGTCAACAACATAGAAATATTTTTGGCGCGAATTATGCCAAGGTTTGTAACGCCTCCGATAAGAAATCAATCTATAAATATCTTTGGGGCCGCAGGTTCGTCGATACCGCCCAGTCGGGCTAGAACTTTGTGAGCAACTAGCCTCGTTGCTCCAATTTGCGGTAGTGTTGATCTGACGCCCGACCATACGCGGCGCCAAACAGAGTTCAAACGGTGATGTCCCTCTCGAGCGGCAATGTCGTCCATATAGCTTCTAATTGCGTTCAATGATTTTGCTGTGTGCCCTTGAGCTAGGTTGTCGTCGGCCAAGTGCACATCGATAAAGAGTGTCGGAAGCCCAAAATTTCGAAGCGTGTCTCTGGCTTGCATATACTGCCCACCAATTCCTGCCAGTTCCACTGCAAGGTTTAGTCCGAGAATTTCTGGCATAAAGTGACGCGGAAAACAAGAAATGCTCATCCAGAAAACCGGAATCTCAAATGAGGTTTCGAGTAACGGAGCCCAGTCTATGAATTCCTTGGCCTCCACCAAGGGTGGCTCCATGCCCATGGCTCTAAGTAGATCTCGATAGATGTTGGCATGGTGCCGCGTGTAGTCTCCCTCACCGCCCTCCTCGTATAATATTTGAAAGAGTATGCGACCCGCTTCAGTCTGAATACTATTTTGATTGAGCATTCCTTGCAGCCATGCACCATCGATAAGAATCAAAGGGGCAAGCTGCACTGTAGCGTCAATAAAGGCATCCTTCGCCACGGATGTCTTCCCTTTGAGCAATTTGTACTCGTCTACCTGCTCCCTGTGTTTTAGGTGTACCCAGTTATCTAGCACCTCATGGCTATAATGCTTAGATGGTATAGGTCGTAGATTACCATTCAAGGCAGCCATCGACCTCTCCAGCCTTCTGCGAACAAATTGCTCCGCTGCAGGGAGTATCTCTGGATAATACTCAAGGTTGACTAGGCAATGATACATTTCACGGATTGAACACTTTGCCGAAATTTCCCGGCTACGGCGATAAAAATCTGCCTGTAGCCCGCTCAGGCGCTCAGCATCACGAGCCAACATTGAATCACCGCCTGAACCACGCGTCATTTCGGATTGATTCTGGTCGGATTCACTAACTGTCACTAAAGACAAAACCCAGTCTCGAATCGTTGTCAATTCGCTAGGGGAAAAAACCGAGTGCATTGGCCCTCCCCACTCCACCAGGTTATTGCAAAAAACACTTTTCTCCGGGGCACCTGGCACTACAAACTTCGATCTTGCCAAATTGTCCAAGACTTCTGACGCTCCAAAATTGTCAGGCGAGAGTAATGAATCGATTCTCTGCCCGGCAATACGCTTGTCTCCATGATACCCAAAACCGTGGGGAGCCTTTTGACTGATCATTGCAAGCATGTTCTCGCGAATTGAAGCCGGGCCGAGGTCACTACGGTCACGCATGCAATTAGACAATTCACTCCACATGCTGGAAACCATAAATGCACCAGTACAGATACGAGCCCAAAAAGCGTCTCTTTCTCCGCTCACTTGCTCTATCAATGTTCTCTCTACGGCATCTAAAGCTAGCTCGCGATCCGTCTCCATTTCCTCCTTGTCTTTGCCAGACATTTTGCTTTCAGACAAAAGATGCGCAAGTTGTGAATCTCTAATGAGGGTTGGCCCGACTTCGCTAAGGCCGAGATACTGCCATCCTAGCTGCACTCCCAGTAGCTCTGGAAGATAAGCTCTTGGAAACTGACCAATGCTTAGCAGAAACGACGGGAGTGTGAAACTGGACTCTCTAAATGCATCTATTTCGGCAAAGGCGCCAGAAGAAATATCGGGAAGTGGGAATACCAGCTGGCGGTGCAGTTCTTGATATTCATTGATGAAATACTTTCCATTACAACAACGTTGCAGCTGACGATGATAAATTTTGGCCAGCCGTGACCCCTCGGGAGTGGCCGCCATCGCAACGCGCAGAACGCCTTGAAGCCAGCATCCAGATAAAAGCGCTGTTGGGGCGTATTGTGTCAAAGCGCTCTTGACGACCGGCATTTCAATACGCCCACCTGAACCGTGCCAAGGTACGTCTTGCTGGAATCGACTTGAATCAAGGATGGCTAAAAGCTCTGGCAGGGCAGCAGTGTCTTGTCGAATGGAATCGGCATGTGCGCTTAGTACCTCGAGCTCACTAGCTTCTCTTATTTTTCCACTGACAATGCTATTTGCAAGAGAGAGTACTTCCGGGTGTTCGTCTATATTTGTCAGAAGGTAAAAAACCGAGCGGGGCGACGTACTTGCTGGTTGACTTTGCAGCATTACAAATAGACTCTAGTTCAAAAAGCCAAAATCACTGCTTTAAGTGGGCGGGTGAATGGCTATCGGCACCTGAAGCGCAATCTAAAAGAAAGGATATATATTAGGGTCTTCCTTTTTAAATAGTCTGCGAACTCTTGATCGAATCGCGTTCAGAACACGCAAACGAAAACCGATTTTTACCGTAGATGCTTTTTCCAGCGTTTGCTCCACCGAAGAAGCATCCGGCGTGACGATGTCTTTTTTATCGCTTATCATCTCTATTGCTCTTGGCAATCTGGACTGCGCTACTATGTTTGAGTTGCACTACTATTTCCGCCACACTCGGTCTGGAGAGTGGATGCCAAGGTTGACATATCCTCGCCCGCATATCAATCTTATTCAAGCAGCAAATGGCAGGTCGCAAAGCGCAATTTATCGGCGCAGGACGAATACACAAGGGTGTAGGTTAAAGAATAGCCTGCGGCACCTAAGAAAGTCAGACGTAAGTTGGATACTCCGGATCGAGGCCTCCAAATAACCGTATAGTAAATTGAGATGGCGCAATTTAATCCAACGTTTTTTAGTTCGAGTCACCTTAGTTTCAAAATAATAGCAGGACGGTATCCATGTTCCTTCTTAACGATTCTACTCACCGAATGTTGATGAGATTCGATCCCGGAATAGGCCATCGTTATGTTTCAAATTTGGTCGCACGTATACCTCATGAAACGGGAGGCTATCTTGTTCGCACCAATTCATCTGGTTTCCGGTCAGACATAGAATTCACAGAATGTCGTGGCGACAGGCCAAGAATACTGGCTTTTGGAGATTCTTTTACCGCAGGTGAAGGGTGTTCCAGCCAAGAGCGCTATCCAGAACTTCTGGGGGAGGCATTCGGTGCTGAGGTCTATAACTACGGTCTCTCTGGCTCTGCGCCAGACCAGCATCTACTTTGCTATCGAGAGTTTGCTAAAAACGTACAGGCTGATCTTATTATCTGGGGTATTCCGTTACACAATATTGAGCGGATAAAGCTAACGCATAGACCATCCAAGGACAGAGTCACCGGTGGTTCAATATTGATACCAAAACCCTATTTCACAATTGAGCAGGGCTCTCTCAAGTTGCACCATGTACCAGTACCCAGGCTGCGTCCAGAACCTCTATTAGACAACAACCGCCAATATACGGAAAACGCCAGTTGGAATCCGCCGATCATGGAGAGATTTCTAACGTCTAGCATGTTGGAAGGTTTACGTAGCGTTGCGCAGCATGCTATGCCTGGTTTTAAGGAACACGCGCGCGCACTGGCGTATCGATTGTCTAAAACACAACATTATGAAGATTATCTAACCGAAAAAAGCACGGGTTGGACATTACTTGCCGCGCTGATAAGGCAATTTAGAGTAGAGGTTAAGGATATACCCATCCTGATCGTGCCATTGCCTACGTACCACTATTATATAGACCGATTAGACCCAGTGTATGACGACCTCTACAGGACTCTTGAAGAGCCGACCAATGGGCTTTTAGTTAGCACTATTACGAATGCTCTGCACGAGGGAAAGACACTTGTGGAGCGCAAGGCCATGTGTTTTGAAACGGATACACATTACTCTCCTTTCGGTCACCATGAGATCGCAAGGCTGCTTGCTATGGAAATCCGCAGTAAAAATTTGCTCCCCGAAAAACTCATTCCCAAGGCGCGATCCGTAACCATAACTGATGAGAAACGGAATACAAGCAAGTATGTGCTCGGTCTGGTCTTTGGACAGGGTGAGGGAGCAGCCGCTCTTGTTCGGGATGGTATGATTTTAGCAGTGGCGGAAGAAAACTCTTTCAGCGGCGACACCATGCCGGGGCAATTTCCGCTACTGGCCGTCAATTACTGTCTGGAAGAGGCAGGTATTAACCAAGATGATCTTTCGGCCATCGTCTACGGGTGTGAGCTCTCCTCACTTTTAGAACTCGATATTCAAAGGCTCTTTTCAACCACCAGCGCAGAGATATGGCGAAGACAAATGTCCGATTGGATCTTGCGTGAGCTCAATGTCTATCCGGTAATTCGCCGGCGACTTAACTATGAGGGCCCGTTGCTTGAAAGCTCTAGCTTTGCATCGCAGTGTGCAAGCGCGTTCTACTCGTCTCCCTACCCTACGGCCGCAGTAGTCAATTTAGGTGAAGCATTGCAGTCACAGGGTATAACGATAGGTCATGGAAGTGAGCGCGGTCTGAAATTACTTAAAAAATACTCTCTCACAGATACGCTCGAGACTTTCGAGGCCACTATGGTGAGGTTCATGGCAAGCACGACGACGGATATCAATCTGCCGCTGTGGCAGCTGGCGCGGGGTGGGGAAGCATCGTTTTCGCAGGAAATTTTCACCAACTTATTGGACTTGAAGGAGGATGGTTCGATTGAATTAAATCCTGAGTATTTTGCTGAAGATATAAATTGGGTTAGCACAGCGTTGCGCCTAGAAAGCCTTTTCGGCATAACGCGGAGCGTGCTGGAAGGTAGTGATAGCCAGCGAGCGAATCTGGCCAAGTCTACGCAACTTGTGATTTGTAAGGTGATTTTACAAATAGCGAAATTTGCTCGCAAGCTTTCGGGACTAGAGAATCTCTGCGTATCAGGCTCGCTAGTGGGCAATCCAGACGTTCAGGAGGCGTTGGTTCAAGCAGATATCTTCGATAACATCTGGTTTCAATCTACGAATGGCAACGCAGGCACGGCACTGGGCGCGGCCCTACTTGCCTCATTCGAGTACCTGGGTGCCAATCGAGATGCCGATCAGCTGGAACGCTTGAGTCAGTCAGGAGCTCTATTTGGGCCCGAGTTTTCTGAACAGGAAATTGAAGCGTTTTTAGATACATACGAAATCTCGTCGAAAAAGTACTGCCCTGAAATTAGAGCGAGTCAAATAGCCAGGTTGATCACTCAAGGAAAAGTGATAGGATATTTTTGTGGTCGATTAGCGGTTGGTACGCAGTGTATTGGTGATCGGATGATCTTGAGAAAGTTTAATCGAAGCGAGTCAGAGCCGACTATCGCTATACTTAGTGGAGCACATTTTCCAAACGACTTTACTACATGGAGTAAAGTGATATCAGGCGCGCTGAGCTCGAAGCAAAAATACGAAACGCAAGACACAAATGAAAATCACCTACAGGCTTCCGATAAATCCGTAAATCCCGATGCGGACAAGGTCTGGGCGCGGGTTATTCGCGAAGCTGTAAGCCCTGGCATCTACAACATCATTAAGTGCGTCGAAGACCTGACTGGCTGTAACCTTGTCGCAACATCGAAATTCGAGTTACATCCAGGATCGACGGTTTGCACCCCTTTGGATGCATACCGTGTTTTTATGCAATCCAATATGGATGCCCTGGTATTAGGTGAGCACGTTTTACTAAAAGAAGATCAACCAATATGGCCTCAACCGTCGAAAGCAATCTCAGACGGAAAAAGTCGCGCGCGCGAGGCGGTTCCAAAAGAGCTTATGGGAGCACTCACCCAACTTTACAATAGGAAGTTTCTGCCTACTAAGGTGGGTAGTCGAACTCTTAACACAGCTGACTTTTCATCTAAGTACCATCGCCCACTGATTCTATCTTCAAAAAATTGGGAGATGCATACAAAAAAATTGGTTAGCGATATTCCTTTAGAGTTAGATAGAGGGAAAATTAGACATAATTTGCTAGCCAGAGTTCTGGGACGTCGCTTCAAGGTGGGTCCCATGCAATCTCAGTTTCACGGTATTTTGAAAGAGATGGTGAGGCTGAACAATCGGTTTTACACGGGATGAAATTATTTTGAGCACCTCGTATATTTTGGGTATTTCAGCTTATTATCACGACAGTGCGGCAGCACTACTTGTCGACGGCGACGTGGTTGCGGCCGCTCAGCAGGAAAGATTCAGCCGTAAAAAGCATGATCAACGTTTTCCTAAAGAAGCGATTGAATATTGTTTGTCTGAAGCGGGCATTACCCTTGCTGATGTTAGCCAGGTCGTTTTTTATGACAAGCCACTGGTTAAGTTCAAAAGACTGTTAGCGACCTACCTTAGTTATGCGCCGCGGGGCTTTCGGTCCTTTCTGAGGGCAATGCCAATCTGGCTTAAAGAACGGCTTTACCTGAAGACGACGCTTAAGCGTGAACTTGCAAAACTGGGGGCCTGTAAGACCACGGAATTGCCAAAGCTGATGTTTTCCGGGCATCATCAGTCACATGCCGCGTCTGCCTTTTACTTCAGCCCGTATGAAAAAGCTGCCGTGCTCTGTCTCGACGGTGTTGGTGAGTGGGCCACAACATCGGCATGGCTAGGTGAGGGCAAGGACCTTACACCGCTGTGGGAAATAGACTTCCCGCATTCACTCGGCCTGCTCTACTCAGCTTTTACAGACTTCACCGGCTTCAAAGTCAACTCGGGCGAATACAAGCTCATGGGGCTAGCTCCATATGGTGTGCCCAAGTACACCGAAAAGATTTTGGAACACCTGATTGATCTTAAGGAAGACGGCACGTTCAAGCTGGACATGCAGTATTTCAATTATGCCACTGGTCTGACCATGACCAATGACAAGTTTGCCAAGTTGTTTGGCGGCCCAAGGCGCATGGCCGAGACGGAAATATCGCAACGCGAGATGGATCTTGCAGCTTCAATTCAGAAAGTAACGGAAGAGGTCGTTATGAGGCTGGCCCGAACATTGAAAAATGAAACGGGCGCCGACCATCTGTGTTTGGCCGGTGGTGTCGCGCTAAATTGCGTGGCCAACGGAATTATTGAGCGCGAAGGACCATTTGACAGCATCTGGATACAGCCTGCCGCAGGTGATGCTGGTGGTGCTCTGGGTGCTGCAGCCACTATCTGGCACGAATATCTTGGCAATGATCGCAGCAGCGACGGTAAGGACAAGATGCGTGGTGCTTTCCTTGGTCCGCGTTACTCGGCTGATGAAATTCGAGCGCAGTTGGATGCCAAGGAGGCAGTTTATCAAGAGATAGGCGATGAAGAGCTTTTCCCGCTTCTGGCAGAAATTCTCGACAACGAACAAGTAATTGGCTGGATGCGTGGGCGTATGGAATTTGGCCCGCGAGCACTTGGTGGCAGATCGATTCTTGGAGATCCCCGTAGTTCCAAGATGCAGTCTATTATGAACCTCAAGATTAAATACAGAGAATCTTTTCGGCCGTTCGCTCCATCGGTTATTGATTACCGTGTGAGTGACTACTTTAATCAGATTGCCCCTAGTCCTTACATGCTCATCGTCGCGCAACTAAAAGAAGAGCATCGTATTGCTTTGACCCAAGAGCAGGAAAAGCTTTTTGGCATTGCAAAGCTCAACCTTAAGCGCTCGGAATTACCCGCGATTACGCATGTTGATTATTCTGCTCGTATACAGACTGTGCACAAAGAAACGAATCCGGGTTATTACGCGTTAATAGAAGCGTTTGATAAGCGTACCGGCTGTGGCGTAGTCGTCAATACCTCTTTCAACGTGCGCGGTGAACCCATTGTTAATACACCAGATGATTCCTATCACTGTTTTATGCGAACCGAAATGGATTTTCTAGTTATCGAGAATTTCCTGCTCGATAAAACTCAACAACCAATATGGGAAGAAAAAAATGCATGGCAAAACGAATTTGAGATCGACTAAAGGATTCTCTAAATGGCTGGCAAAGCACATCACATTCCAATGAGCCTCAAGCCAGTTTATACCGCCTGGATAACGTTTGGAAAATTCATAGGTACATACGTCATGACGCCACTTATCATGTTTGCTTTATTCTTCGCCCTGTTTGTGCCGGTGGGTCTGGTCTTGCGCCTGTTAGGTAAAGATCTGCTAGCTTTGAAAATGGATTCTGAAGCCGAAAGCTACCGGGCTCCAATTAGCAAACCGCCGGCCAAGAATTTTGAGAAACCTTTCTGATGTTGCCTAGGAGGGACGGCGCAGAACCAATCCGTTGTTCCAGCCGGACTGAAGGCTCAAGTTGCGGATCGTAAGAGTGCCGGGCTCCAACGCAGTAGCCACTCCGGCCTGCCCGTCAAACTCCGACTCAATCGCCTCTCCGAGGACGAGACCGAAATTTTAAATCTGCCGCTGCACTAGTACCCAAGCCCCGGGTCAATCTGACCCGCTATCACGGTGTACTCGCTCCTAACAGTCAATATCGGGCGCTGATCACCCCCGCCCAACGGGGTAAGGGACGAAAACCCCAAACATCCGACTCCCCGGCAGA
>JBDNIE010000348.1:0-18007 GCA_041688425.1 Halioglobus sp.
AGGTATTCCAGCGGGACTAGTAACAGCAGACGTACCAGCATTCGGGTGCGCCCTGGCCATTGTTTTAGTGACCAGACGTGGCGCAGTACTCGCGAATAGTATTGGGTGTCGAAGTACATAGCGTTTGGACTGCCTTTTTATTGTGAGTGTGGGCCCGGCAGGCGGTGGCGGAGTTAACCTGCTTGTTCAACAAAAAAGGGCCATTCACCACAGGCCAACTCCGCCACCGCCTGCCTCTATTCGTGCCATAACCTAACGTTAGTTACTTCGATTTTGCCCCAACCAGAACAGCAGAGCTTAACTAGGCTGGCGTTAACATCACCGGCATATCCTTGTAACCATGAATACTATTGGAGCGAATAAACACCGGCTCCCCACAGGATTCAATCGACGCAAAATGCGCAAAGAACTCCTCGAAAAACACCCGTGCCTCCATCCGCGCCAGATTGGCACCCAGGCATAAATGGATACCGTGCCCGAACGCCATATGCGGGTTGGGAGTGCGCGCAATATCAAAGGTCATCGGATCAGCAAAGACTTCTTCGTCAAAATTCGCCGAACTATACATTAGCACCACGCGATCACCCGCCTTGATCGCCTGGCCCCGAATCTCGGTGTCACATACCGCAGTGCGGCGAAAGTAATGCAGCGGGCAGGTCCAGCGCAGCATTTCTTCAACGGCTGCAGGTAATTGGTCCTGATTGTCTTGCAGATGCTTGAACAAAGCCGGCTGTTTCAACAACTCGTGCATACCACTGCTGATCAGTCCGCGCGTGGTCTCGTTACCCGCGACGGTGAGCTGGATGAACAGCGATGCAAACTCCATTTCCGAGACCTGATGCCCTTCCACTTCCTGATTGATCAGCAGGGAAATAAGGTCATCGCCGCCACTGTCCTTGCGCTCGCAGGCTAACTGGAAGCCGTAGGTTCCCATCTCCACACTGGCCTGGTTAATCTCTTCCATCGTTCCGCCCAGATCGGGATCGGAGCCGGAGGTTTGCAGGTCGGACCAGTGGCGGATTTGCGGCCACATATCGCGAGGGATTTCCAACATGGAGCAGATGACCGCAGTCGGCAGGTCACCCGCCAGACTCTCGACAAAATTCACTTGCTGCGGTTCCTGGATCTGCGCCATCACATCGCGCGCAATCTGTCGCACTTGCGGCTCCAACGCCGCCAACATGCGCGAAGTGAAACGGGTGATCACGGCGCGACGCAGCGGTCCGTGCTTAGGCGGGTCCATACCCAACAGCTGATTGCGCGCCATGTCCAGGATGTCGGGCGGCAGATCGTCCACCATCACAAATCCATCCTCTGCGGAAAAGGTTTTGAAATCGCGCGACACTGCCTGCACATCGGCGTGCTTACTTAGCACCCAATAGCCGTGTCCTGCGGGATGCTCATGCCAGTACACCGGCGCATTAGCGCGCAGCCACGCGAACTGCTCGTGAGGAATGCCAGCGGTGTAGCTGTCGGGGTTATAGACGTCGATCTGCATGGTCTAGTCAACCAACACATTGGGGGTTGGCAATCCCATATCGGCGCAAACTGCGAGATAGAACTCCAAGGTTCCCGCGCCATCCATTGCCATGGTGATATTATCGTTGGCGTCCAGATTAAGATTGGAGCCGTACATCTGGAACCAGACCTGAGTATCATCCTCAAGGCACTGCAGGGTGTGCACCGAGCCCGCTGGTTCGTATAAAAAAGAGCCTGCACGATTCACGTAATCGTACTCTTTATACTTCCATGCGCCAGAGCGCGTGTAACCCCATACAGGGCCAGTATGCCTGTGCTTGTCGATCTCGTAACCGGCCTGGAATATGTTCTCCACAATCCACAGGCCCTCTTTGGGCTTGACCTGCAGAACGCGCAATTTGCTGCCGTCACCGATATCAATATAGGGCAGATCGTCCGCCCCAATATGCACTGCTTCTGGTAATGTCATCTTGGATCTCCGAAAATTTGATGTGAAACTTTTAATTTGGAACTTTCAACCAGAGGTAAGTGTAGCGTTTAATGCACCTTCGATTGCTGTGCAGGCGCGTACATTACCTACTTTTAATCGCTACAGGCTAATTTTTTAGCCTGGCAAAACAGCCGGTGATGCTACCCAGGTGCCTGCAATTGGCGCACTACCTTCGCCACCGATACGTCGTCTTCGTGGTTCGAGGATATAGGAAACGTGATGCGCCGTGTGAGCCCAGCATAACGCTCCCGAAATACTTGGGCAATTTGCGTGTAGGTACCGCGCGGAACAAACTGCTCCAGCATCTCATCTGTGATAATGCCCGGCATCGCCGCCCAGTTACCCGAGCGTGTCATGTCCAATAGTTGCTGCCCCTTATCTTGCCAGCCGAACAATTCCAAGCTGGGCCAGTAGGCGGGCGTGGAATACAGAAATCCTAACATGTTGCGTTGCTTTTCCCATTCCTGAGCGACCTCGTCCTCATCCCTGCCCGTCGCGGTCAAAGGGCCAAGTACCAGTTTAAAGGATTGCGGATCGCGCTGTCCGCGTTCAAACCCGGCCTGCAGGCGGGGCAAACACACCTCGCGAATGTATCGCGGCGGCGTATTGGTGGGATGTGTGATCATACCGTCGGCAACGCTCCCGACCATTCTCGTCATGTCCGGACCCACTGCGCCGCAGAGGATGGGGATATCCGGGTGATCAATGGGCCCAGGGTTAAAGAATGGCTGCAATTTAGTGAGCGTGTAGTGTTCACCTTCAAAGTTAAGACGCTCGCCGCTTTGGAAACTGTGGAATATCGCCTGCATACCCTGCACATATTCGCGCAACTGCGGCACCGGAGAGTCCCAACGAGCGCTGTAGCGCTTCTCGATATTCGGCTTGATCTGGGTGCCAAGGCCCACTTCGAAGCGGCCACCGGACATGGCCTGCAAATCCCAGGCTGCGATTGCCGTAATCATCGGGCTACGCGGAAAAGCCACCAACACCGCTGTGCCAACAATCAACGATTTAGTCGCATTGAGCGCCATAGCGGCAAGCAACAGACCGTCGTGGATAGCATCAGGCACCTGCAGGCCATCAAAACCCATAGCCTCAGCGCGCGCAGCATGCGCTCCTATTTCTCCCGGCCCCATATCTTCCGGTGTTGACGCGAATACCTGAAACACAACTTGACCCTCGCTGTTCTGCAACGCTACACTGATTATAGAAAGCTAAACTGATTATAAGATAAACTGATCATATACAAATTGCAATGCGCAAGGAGCCGCAACTGAAACAAGGACTAGGCCAGACGTTAATGCTGATGACCAGAGACTTCCAACAGCGTCTCGACAATGACCTGAGCGCACGCGGTGTAACCGGCATCGGCGCGCGTCATCGGGCCGTGTTTTTGTTTCTGGGCCGCAATGGTGCGAGCCGGGCTGTCGATCTGGCAGTCGCGGCGGGCATTCGTCCGCAGTCCATGATGAAAATCGTACATGAACTGGAATCACTGGGCCTCGTTGAGCGACGCCAGGACCCCTCCGACTCCCGCGCCAAGCTAATCGACTTTACACCACAAGGGCATGCGCTCATCGATGAACTGTCGCGCTCGACCGAAACTGTGTGGCAGCAATACGCGGACATTCTGGGCACATCATCTCTACAAGACACAGTCGACAACCTGAACACGCTGCTACGCGCAGGGGAGACACTCCATGAGTGACAAGGTAGCCTTTATTACCGGAGCCAGCCGCGGCATAGGCGCGGAGACGGCGGTAGCGCTGGCCAAGGCCGGGTACCGGGTGGCGATCACCGCGCGCACATTGGCAGACGGCGAAAGCCACGATCATGTCGGCAGCGCCAGCGCATTGCCGGGCAGCCTGGAGGCAACCGCGGCTGCCGTGGCTGACGCAGGTGGCGAAGCATTGTGCCTGCGCGCCGATATCCTCGATGCGCACTCGATAGTGGCCGCAGCAAACGCTGCGCTACAGCACTTCGGCCGTGTCGACCTGCTATTCAATAATGCCGTCTACCAGGGCAAGGGCAACCTCGAAACGCTGCTGGAGGTGACCAAAAAACAATTACAGGCCATTTATCAGGGCAACGTGTTCACGCCACTGACGCTGGTGCAACAACTACTGCCCGGCATGATAGAACGCGGCAGCGGCACGATTGTGAATATGGTGTCACACAGCGCCTTCACTGATCCCCCGGCGGCAGCCGACAAAGGTGGCTGGGGTTTTGCCTACCCCTCCTCCAAGGCTGCATTCGCGCGCATGGCCAGCTCCCTGCGGGCCGAGCACCGCGATTCGGGGGTTCGAGTCTTCAATCTCGAACCCGGTCTGGTTATGACTGAAGTGATGCGCCTCGCCGGTATCGACGAAGCGGTGATGGCGCGATTCAAGCCCTGCACACCCGCCGCTATCGCCGCTGTGGTGAGCTGGCTGGCAGATAACGACCCTGCGCAGGCATGGGATCCCACCGGTATCCTGCGCGGCCCTGCCATTGCCAAGGAACTTGGCTTGCTCAGATCACCCTCACTACTGGAGAAATAAACCATGACCACAGTATTGCTGGAAAAACACGAGGGCTTCGCCATTGTTACGCTGAACCGCCCGGAGGCAATGAATGCCCTGTCGCGCGAGCTACGCAGGGACTTCGTGGCTGCGTTCAGCGCTTGCACCGAAGACCCCGACACTCGTGTGGTAATACTTACCGGCAATGGCAAAGCCTTTTGTGCCGGTTTTGATCTGAAGGAGCTGGGCTCAGCCCAGACAGCCAATACCGCTGATGAAGCTGACAATATTGTGGCGCAAGCGATGGAGGCTTTCGACGGGCCCATCATCGGCGCTATCAATGGCCACTGCATCACCGGGGGTTTTGAGATGGCGCTGGCCTGCGACATTCTTATCGCCTCAGACAATGCCCGCTTCGCGGACACCCATGCCCGCGTTGGCATGTTACCTGGCTGGGGGCTCAGCCAGAAACTCCCGCGCCTCATTGGGCTGTCCCGCGCCAGAGAGATCGCCTTCACCGGAGCGCCAATCTTTGCCGCGCAGGCCTATGAGTGGGGCATCATCAATCATGTAGTCACCACGGCAGATCTCCTGCCGCGAGCCATCAAAATGGCGCAGGATATTTGTGGCTGCGTGCCTCAGGTGCTGGCGGAATATCAGCTACTAATAAAAGACGGCTACTCAATGCCGTTCAGCGATGCTCTGGAATGGGAATCGGCCCGCGCGGTTGAATGGGCAAAGCAGGCCTCTGGCGAAGCGATTGAACAGCGGCGCCAAGGCGTGCTGACAAAAGGTCGCAGCGAAAAGAACTGATTACTACCCTAGGCTGCTGCCTCAGCGCTTTACACCCCACCGAAATCAATTGCTGGAACGTTTTGCAGTCCGGCAACTGTCAGCGCTAAGAACCTGTAATTTCTCGAAATTGTCCAAAATCTGCTCTCCTCCAAAACACACATTCAAGACTTCGAAATTGACCCTGACTTGGCTTTACAAAAACAAGTAAATAGTTCACATTACTACGCGCCAAATTATTACCTTGCTGCAAGCTGCACCATGCGTAATATGTGCTCAATCCCCGCAGTCAAAAGGGGGAAGACCGTAAGTTTATGAGACCCCGTAAAGGAGAACACAATGTTCAAGAAGACCGCATTAGTAGCAGGCATTGGCCTGGCACTTTCAATACCGGCCCACGCCGATTTTCAGTGGCAAGTGGACGCTGGTTACGCCCGAGGTAGCTATGACTTCGATTTTAGAAACATTCCAGGAGTGGGAAACGCTGGTGACAGCATTGACAAAGATGTTTACAACATAGGAGGCACTTACTTCCTCGAAACTGTGGACACCAGCAAGGGGCCTCTTGGTGAAGCTGCCTTTCTGGATCATGCATCCTCCTTGGCTCTCGGCTTTACTGATGGCGAAGTTGACCTTAACCGCGGTGATGATGGCGACGGTCAGACATATAACGTTGACATGCGGTATGTTGCTGAAGGTCCGGGCTGGAAATTGTCGGGCGTGATCGTTGACGTTGCATTTCAACGCGCAGAGCCGAGTGATGCAGAAATTGATACCTGGGGCTTGGGTATCGGTTACTACATCACTCAAAACACCACCGCTGTTGTAAATTATGAGAATGTCAGTGTCAATAATGGCCCTGAGGCTGATCGCTGGGGTCTTGATGTTGAGCACTTCTTTGCTTTCGGTAATGGCGGCCTGATGGCTCGCGCCAACGGCGGCAAGACCGTGATTAGCGGCTTAGATGATCCCACCACTTGGGGCTTGGGCGCCACTTGGTACCTGAACAACAACTTGGGCTTTGGCGCAGACTATGTTCAGGACGAGGAGAACGGTTTTGAAGTACAAGGCTTCAGAGTGAACGCTGAATGGTTCATCACCGAAAGTCTTGCTGTCGATCTGTCATACGCAGATATTCAGCCTGATGACATAAACCTAACGGATCTGGGCTTCGCTGGCGGAACGCTTGAGCAGTCATACGAACAAATCGGTGTTAGTGCTCTTTACCGCTTCTAGTCTGTAGCTTCATTAGTAGCATCAAGCGGACACCATTGGTGTCCGCTTTTTTTTGCCTCACTGAATTGTCGAACAGAACACCCTACTAATTAAACGGCCAACTATCCTCTGCACCCAATTAACTGCGGTATGATGCAATTTGGGTACTGGAACCTTGTTGATAAACACCTCTAGGCAAAGAAAGCCTACTCACTCCTGCACCCTGAAATAACTACCAACCGGCCTATATCGGGCCATAGACTGCTTCAGGCGTTAAAGCTCAAAGGGAATTTCATGACTCGTTTAGCAGATAAAGTCGCAATAGTCACAGGCGGCGCCAGAGGCATGGGCGAAGCCACTGTTCGCCTGCTGGTTGAACACGGCGCAAAAGTACTGATCGCGGACGTTCTGGATGGACCCGGACAGGCGCTTGCGGATGAATTGGGAGACTGCGCGCTGTTCACCCACCTGGACGTTTCACGCAAAGCTGACTGGGATGCGGCAGTAGTCCTGGCAGAGACTCTTGGCCCGCTCTCAGTGCTAGTCAACAACGCCGCTATCATCTTTCAGAAAACAATTGTGGATACCACTGAAGACGAGTTTATGAAAATCGTCAGCGTTAACCAGCTCGGCGTTTTTCTTGGTATGCAGGCAGCATTTGCAAGCCTCAAAGCCAATGGTGGAGGCTCCATTATTAACGTCTCCTCCATCGACGGTCTGCAATCGAAAAATTCGCTGGTCGCCTATTCCTCTACAAAATGGGCCGTGCGCGGCATGACCAAGGCCGCCGCGATGGAGATGGGGAAATTCAATATACGCGTCAATAGCGTTCATCCAGGCGGCATCTATACGGCGATGCACGGCTCGGAGTTCATGACGCAACAGGATGCCGACAAGTTTTATTCACATCATGCGATCCCAAGGGTGGGCCTGCCCAAAGAAGTCGCCGCTTTGACCGCATTTCTGGCATCAGACGAAGCGACTTACAGCACCGGCGCGGAGTTTATCGCCGACGGCGGCTGGAGCGCCGGATTGGTCAATGACGGGCTGCCGCAGCTCTAGTGTGGTGCCGCTTGTTAAGCCTGCCTACCGCATGGCATTTCCTTCAGCTCAACGAAAGCACATAGGCGTCAAAGCGAGTAGAGATTGAAGGGACCGTCTGAGCCCATGGATGCGCGACGCAAGCCTACATGGATGTATTCACGGCGTGTCCCGAAAAGCTCTAGTCGGTTTGGCGCCGATCTCGCAGCGTAAGGCAGTGCAATTCCATGCGTACCGATTGATAGAGATATAAAAAGCGAGGCAGTTATGTTCAAAGGCGTATCTTATAACTTCAACGGAGCCACCGTGCTGATTACCGGGGGCACCAGCGGCATTGGCCTGGGCTGTGCTCACGAGTACCGTGATGCCGGTGCCCATGTCATTGTCACTGGCCGTAAAGGCGCAGCTACTGACTATGAATCCGACCTGCAAGGCATGACCTATCAGCAACTGGACGTCGCTGACCGTGAGGCCTTGTGCGACCTCGCTTCCTCACTTTCGGCCTTGGATATCCTCGTCAACAATGCGGGTGGCGCACAGGGCAACGAATGGGAACCGGACTCCTTCGATCAGTCTATCGCTGTGAATCTTAGTAGCGTGTTCCACCTGAGTGCGGCCTGCAAGGACTTACTCGCCGCCAGCCAGTTTCCCGGCGGCGCCAGCGTCATTGGCATTGCTTCGATGACCTCCTATTTTGGTTTCGAGTGGACGCCAGGCTATGGCCCGGCAAAAGCTGGCCTCGTACAATTAATGAAAACCCTGGGCATGAGTTGGGGCAAGTCAGGGATTCGTGCAAATGCCGTGGCAGCGGGACTCACACGCTCCAACCTCACCGCACCTGTACTCGACAATATGCAGGAAATGGTCGATGAGACTCTCAGGCGACAGGGACTCAAGCGCACCGGCGTACCGCAGGATATCGCCGCTGCGGTATTGTTTCTCAGCTCTCCCGCAGCTGCGTGGATTACCGGGCAAACACTCGCTGTGGATGGGGGATTTTCTACGGGTATGAGTTGAGAACACCCTGCTGCGATTAATCGCAACAAGGCGCGATACTGCCCGTGTTAGAACGGGAATACCCTGGGAAGCATGAAAATGACAACGGCGGAGAATACCACCGAGATCGGTAAGCCTGTGCGGAAATAGTCGCGCAATTCATACCCTCCCATGTTCTGCACCATCAGGTTAGTGGTGTAACCAAAGGGGGTTATAAAGCTTGCGCTGGCGCCAAAGGCGACGGCCATCACGAACGGCATGTAGCTGACGTCGTAACTGTGTGCTAAACCAAACGCAAGGGGGAAGATCAAGGCAGCTGCAGCATTGTTGGTCATTGTCTCGGTCATGATCAGCGTCACGAAAAACACGCCCACCATCGCACCGAAGGGTCCCACTACCGTAAGGTGAGTCTGCAGTCCTTCGATCAAATTGCCGACCAGACCCGAGTTGGTCAATGCCTGCGAGATCGTCAGTGCAGAGGCAATAATCAACCACAACTCGAAGGGAAAACGCCGTCGCAGTTCAGACCCGGTGACGACGCCGAGGAACAGCATGCCGATCAGCATGAACGTTGCGCCCTTGATCAGCGGCACGACCTCCAGAGAAGCCAGTGCCACTACCAGCATCAGCGCACCGGTCGTGAAGTAATTTTGCAGCGGTGTCAGCGGCATCTTGCCAATCGCATCGTTGATAATGACAAAGTTCTTATCGAGGTTTTTCCGTTCATTGAAGTCCGGACCCACGGCCAATATCATGCTGTCTCCCGCAGCGATCGTGATATTACCCAGCTTCCCTGAAAGACGTTTACCGCCGCGACGCATGCCGACAACAGCAGCATCGAACACCGAGCGAAATCCACTTTCTTTAACCGTTTTTCCCTCAATTGCGGCATTGGGCAACACAATCACTTCCATCATGTTGGCGCTTAACAACCCCTCTTCGACGGCAAACAAGCGCAAGCCATCAAAAGACTCCAGTGCCTTCACCTGCCTGATATCACCGGAAAAGATGAGTTTATCACGCGCTTCAATATGCTCCTGCGGCGACACCGGAGAAATCAGGTGCCGTCCACGCACAATCTCAACAAGAAACAAATCCTCAAGATCGCGCAGTTTGTTGTCCAGGATGCTCTTGCCAATAAGCCCGGAACCTTCATTCACTTCCGCCTCGATCACATACTCGTCGATATCCATAGTGGGCGCGCTGCCCTTTGGCAATAATCGTGAACTGATCAATAGTGTGGCCAGTCCCAGCACAGTGGCCGTAATGCCGATGGGGAAAAAATCCCAGAAACCAAAACCAGTACCAGTGGCGTCCTCCAGAAAACTATTTACTACAAGATTGGTTGAGGTGCCAATCAGAGTCATGGTGCCACCAAGAATGGTGGCGTAAGACAGCGGTATCAGCAGTTTGGATGCCGGATGAAGTCGATTGTTACGCACCGTGTTTGCCAGAGAGGCCACCACAGCAGTGTTATTGACGAACGCGGAAAATATTGCCGTCACTGAGCCCATACGCAATAGCGTGCCCGTATAACTGGGCACGATC
Source organism: Halioglobus sp. (assembly GCA_041688425.1). Taxonomy (GTDB): domain Bacteria; phylum Pseudomonadota; class Gammaproteobacteria; order Pseudomonadales; family Halieaceae; genus Marimicrobium. Next base: position 10,063 of record JBDNIE010000348.1, read on the forward strand.
AATTTTTCTGATACCTGTGTGAGCCAAGAGACTTTTTCGATACCCGTGGAGACTAACAACAAGATTACCAGCGTCATCACGCCGCTATTGGATGCCTTGTCCAGCACTTCATCCGTACTTACCAAGCCGGCAAAGTAAGCGGCCAACATGATACAAACAAAAACCCACTCAGCAGCCCATTTGGTGAAAATCAGACCGTACAGCAGTCCCATAAATAGAACCGACATCAGTAACTGGTCACTCATTGATCAACGCCCCGAAGACTGTCTTATAGTCGTGAAAGAATACCTGCTGTGGATTATGCCAACAATAGCAGCCCGACGCAGGAAATAATCGGCTAAACTGAATATTGCCAGAGCAATCCTCCCCATCATAAAACCGTGGAAAACCCCAATGAAGAAAGTGTTTAAAATTATCGCTGCCCTGCTGGTGCTGGTATTGATAGTTGGATACGTGTTTCGGGAACCGCTCAAAGAAATGGCATTTGCCGCCTTCACCGACGGCATGTTTGTCGCCAGCGATGATGACGACTTCGATCCGGGCCCGGTGGTGGGCTCACGCTTCCCTGGACTCCAGGCAACCTATAACGGCGACAGCGTGACGCTTATCAATGAATTTGCAGGCGAGAACGGCACCGCACTCATCGCCAGTCGATCCGTTGACTGGTGTCCGTATTGCATGCGCCAGATGATCCAACTACAAGAAAATAAAGCCGCTTTCGACGCTGCCGGAATAGGCCTGGTAGCCGTCACCTATGATGATCCGCAGCTGCAGCAGGCATTCATCGAAAAGTTTGGCATCACCATACCCATTCTCTCAGACGTCAATGCGCTCACCTTCAAGACACTGGGCATTCTGAACGCAGACTACGCGTCAGGCGACTTCCAGTATGGCATTCCACATCCTGGCATGATCGTCATCGATCCCGACGGCAAAGTAGTTGGCAAGCAGTTTCTTGAAGCTTATAGCGCGCGCGTGGATTCCGCTGCCGCACTGGAATTCGCGCGGACATCGCTGGACATAACGTTGCCGACTGTGTCTTCGCCAACTGTGTCTTCGCCAGCCACAACAACGCCATAGTAAACGCAATGCGAATGGCTGTTCGAACAGTTCACCTGTAGCGCGCAAGTCTCCGCCATTGTGATTCCTGCGCGCCGCGCTCAAGCGATATTGTTGCCAGATGTAGACCCGTAGCGCTTCGTATGCGCATCGAGAGCAGCGAGGATGCCATCGTGACGCATGGCGATGATGTCGCGATAGTCGTCATGCGTAATGACATAGAAGCTACTCTCACGCACCGCATCCAGTACTTGCTCACCCACGACCAGCGGCGAGATACCGTTGGCCACATCGGGGGCGGGCTGCTGATGATCAATACCTGAATCAAGTTCCTGCGGGCGCACTGCGGAGGATTGCGTAATGAGATTGGTGTTTACCAAGCCAGGGCACAGCACCGACACGCCGACGCCCTTGTCAGCCACTTCCATTATCAACGCCTCAGATAACCCAACTACGGCGAACTTGGTCGTCGTGTAAAGCCCTTCAGGCGGGCCGGATATGAGGCCGCCCATCGATGCGGTATTGACTATGTGCCCCTCGCCCTGTTCCACTAATAGCGGCAAAAACGCCTTTACACCGTGAATCACTCCATAAAGATTGACATTTATAAGGTATTGCCAATCTTTCATATCAGCATCGTGCATCAACGCGCCAATCCACACGCCCGCGTTATTACACAGTAAATGCACAGCGCCAAAACGCGCAAGTGTCGCATCACGCAGCGCCTCCACTGAAACCAGACTGGACACATCCACTTTACAAGCCATGGCGTGCTCGCCCAGATCAGCCGCAACCACCTGCGCTTTTTGCAGATCGATGTCCGCGACGACTACACGCATACCCGCGCCGGCAGCAGCGCGTGCGATGCCCTCCCCTATGCCAGAGCCAGCTCCGGTTACCACTGCGACCTTACCTGCTAAATCCTGCATAACTACCCCTCTATGAACTCGTGGAAAAACGTCTAGGTCTATGCCTGACAATCGATCATGACTTTGATGGCCTGCGCCGGATCTCTCGCCAACGCAAACGCTGCCTTGATCTCCGACAGCGGAAAATGGTGTGTCACCATTACTGTAGGATCGAGGCGTCCCGACTGCAACATCGTGATCACCTCATCAAACTCGCCGTCATAGCCCATGGCAGGAATGATCGAGACCTCCTTGGCCAACAGCATTACCAGGTCGACAGTCGCCGCTTCCTTGTGCACGCCGGTAAGGCAGATACGACTGCCCGGGCCGGCCAATGCTACGATTTTCTCAAATACGGAGCGCACACCGGTTGCTTCAAAAAAGAGCGTACTGCCAGGCATTGGCCTACCGAAAAAGCGGGAAGTTCCATGGTGCTCAATGAGCTTCTGCGCTAACTGTGCGTCATCGGCGCGCAGTGACACTGCACCCATCGCGCGCGCGGCGTCCAGACGTCGATCGGAAAGGTCGACGACAACGATGTTGTCCAGGCCGCGATAGCGCAATACCTGCACCATGGACAACCCGATGGGCCCGGCGCCAAAAATTACAGCCTTGTCATCAGCCGTTGCGATGACGCGATTGGCACCGTGCTGAGCGACCGAGAGAGGCTCCACCAAAGCGCCATATTCCTGCGGAAGTTGCGCCGGCACCTTTAACGTACTGCGCGGATCCAGCGCCGCGTTTCGCACCAGCAAGTAGGGAGAAAATCCCCCTTCGCTGCCGCCGTTGCCAATATTATTACCATTGCTCATGGGCTGCACAACAACACGATCACCGGCGACCACATGGGTCACGTTAGCGCCAGTCTCACTGACCATGCCCCACAACTCATGACCGAGTGGCATGGGTGTATCCGGACCCATAAGACCGCCTATGGCAAGATAGCCCAAGTCTGAGCCGCAGATACCGCACTCTCGGACTTCTACGACCACATCATCCGGGCCGCACACGGGAACCGCTGTAAGATCGAGGCGCAAATCGTTAACACCGTGGATTTGCGCCAGTGGGATCGTTGTCATAATGGTGATCACTATTGTTATGCAGATAATAGGGCTGCTGACCATAGAACCGGGGCTGTCTCAGGTCAACTGTCGCGGCCGGATTGTTGAACCAAACACCGGCAATTGTAACGAGCGCTGGTTCAACCGAACATGCACTGCCACACTGAGGGAGATACGTTGAGGACGGCAAAGCATGGCGGTAAACAATCCAGATTTGATAGTTGACTGGCTGGTGGTGGGAGCCGGTGCAGGCGGGATGACAGGTGCAATCGTGGCACACCAACTGGGCGGCTCCGTGCTACTGGCAGAAAAAGAAGCCGTCTATGGCGGCACCACCGCTAAATCGGGCGGTGTCGCATGGATTCCCGCCAACCATCGGCAGGCTGAGGTGGGAGTCAACGACAGCGTTGAAGAAGCCTATAGCTACTTGCACGGACTGATTGGCGACAGCGTGAGTGAAGCCCGCATCAGAGCCTATGCAGATCGGGCCAGTGAGATGCTGCAGTTCATGATGCGACACAGTCACGTTGCCTATTCCGCCCTGCCCAACTACATGGATTACTACGAGCATGTCCCTGGCTATAAAACCGGCGGCCGCTCCATGGACAATGCACCCATCGACCTGCGCCGCCTGGGTGCGGATGCAGAGACCATGAGGCTGGGCCATTATGATGGGCTGTTGCTGCCCTTTAACGTTACCGTCGAAGAAGGACAACGTCTACAGGCCATGGATGCGGGAGCTTATTTGCTGGGTCTGCGGTTACTATTGCGCTACCTGTTGGACATCCCCGCCCGTTTGCGACGCCAGCGCGACAACCGACTGACACTGGGAACAGCACTGGTCGCCAGGCTGCGGCTCTCCCTGCAGGATCGTGATATCCCGTTGTGGTTGAACGCACAAGTACAAGAATTACTGCTGGATAATGGCCGTGTTTGCGGTGCACTGGTGAACCATGACGGGAGGGTGCGACGTGTCCATGCGCGGCGCGGTGTACTGCTGGCCAGCGGCGGATTTTCTCACAATGTTGAGATGCGAAAGCACTACCAGCAGGCGCCCATCGGCAGTGAATGGACGGCCGCCGCGCCCGGAGCCACCGGAGATGCCGTCACCATGGGTATCAACATTGGCGCGGCACTGGGCTTTATGGAGTGCGCCTGGTGGTCGCCAACGTACACTATTCCCGACGGACGCGTGCTGGCTTTGATCGCTGGCAAGTCTAACCCTGGTTCCATCATGGTCAACCGCCTCGGCAAACGCTTTGCCAACGAGGCGCAACCTTACGAGGATTTAGTCAAGGAACAATACGCCAGTGAAACTCGTGGCGAGGGTGCAATACCCTGTTATCTGGTGTTCGACGCTACCTACCGGCGGAAATATGCGGTGGGTCACCTCAAGCCGGGGAAGGTGGAACACGATGCGAGGCTGCCGCAACAAAATTTCGAGTCCGGGCTGCTAACCAAGGCAGGCACTCTGGAAGAACTGGCGGACAAGTTGCAGATAGACCGCAGCGCGCTGGTGGAGACAGTGAACACGTTTAACCACCATGCGTGCAGGGGTGAAGATCCTGAGTTTGGGCGCGGTACCACAGTGCACGATCGCTACTATGCCGATAAAACCGTTGGTCCTAACCCCTCTCTGGGCCCTCTTGAAACAGCGCCCTATTATGCCTTGCGTTGCGAACCCGGCGACCTGGACACCAAAGGCGGCCTACTGTGCGATGAATACGCCAGAGTGCTGGATACCAACGGCGACGTCATAGAGGGCTTGTATGCGGCGGGCAACGCTAGCGCGGCTGCGATGGGCAATACCTACCCGGGAGCCGGTGCCACCATCGGGTCTGCCATGACCTTTGCATACATCGCCGCGTGCCATGCATTCGATGAAAATAAGGAAGCGCGTCCGCATGAGTAAGCAAAAATATGCCTATCTGGAACCTGATAACTATGCGCGCGGCTGGCACATCGTACTCTTTTCACAGGAGCTTGCGGTGGGCCAGGTCAAACAGTTGCACTACTTCGATCGCGACCTGGTCGCCTATCGTGGCGAGTCGGGACAGGTTGCCATACTGGACGCCCACTGCCCCCACTTGGGTGCCAATCTGGGCAGCGGTGAGGGCCGGGTTCGCGGCGACAATATTGCCTGCCCCTTCCATGGCTGGACCTTCAACCCCAGGGGCGAGTGCGTAGCCATCCCCTATGCCAAAAGTATTCCCGAGAAAGCGGTCAACGCACTGCGCGGCTGGCCTGTGCTGGAGCAGAGCGGCTACATCGCATTGTGGTACGGACTTGCAAGCGAAACGCCTGAAAATTACCTGCCAGATATTACCCAGTGGGGAGGGGAGGGCTGGGGCGACTGGATATTTTATCGCTCACGTATTCGCGCCAAGCCTTGCGACATCATTGAAAATATTGTCGATATCGCTCACTTCCCGCATGTACATGGTGGTGTCGTGCAGTCTTGGGAGAACCGCTTTGGCGAGCGCACCGTGACACAACTATCCACGGTGAAGCGTGATCCCGACGCCAGCATGATCATTCCGCCCGGCGTAGTATTTGACGTAGAGCAAGCGCGCAGCGAAGCCGCTGAAGAGGCCAGCGCCTGGGGTGATGCGACGTACCATGGGCCGTCCATCATGTATTACTACACCGAGTCGACAAGTCCGGACATCAGTTTCAGAAGCTGGTGGGTGAACTGCCACACCCCGATCAACGACAACGAAGTAGACCTGTGTTCAGCCGTAATGGTCAGCAGCTTGACTGACCAGCCGCTGCCACCAGAGTTCGCGCAGATGTACCCACAAATGGCGCATGTCGCGTTTGGTCAGGACGTTGAGATCTGGAAGGACAAAGTGTACCGAGAAGATCCCATCTTGTGTGACGGTGACGGCCCGATCAACAAACTGCGGCGCTGGTACGAGCAATTCTATTTACCAGAGAGGAAATAGAAGCTATAAAAAAAGCCCGCTCTGAAACAGGGCGGGCTCTTCATCAAGCGGGGATTAAACCGCTACAATGTTTTCTGCCTGGGGGCCTTTTTGGCCTTGAGTCACAGTGAATTCAACTTTCTGGCCTTCGGCCAGAGTCTTGAAACCTGAACCCGAGATTGCACTGAAATGTGCGAACACATCAGGGCCGGATTCTTGCTCGATAAAGCCGAAGCCTTTAGTTTCGTTGAACCACTTAACAGTTCCAGTAGCCATACAGTCTTCCTATTTCTTTCTAAGATAATTGACGCCTTGAATAAAGGCAGATTGTGCTTGAAGTGCGAATATTACTTATGAAAAACAGGGCGAGGCACTGATTGAAAGACTTCGAGATGGTATGCATAAGATCTTTTTGCTTACAAGCGGCGGGTAGTATATCGCCGCCGCCGTGTAAGTCAATACTAAAAAAGGGGCTTCAAAAGGTGTTCAAAAGCACGTCTCTCGGCGCCTGCTGCCAGAATGGTCGAGACAGTTGATCGCGATAGCTGCTCGAGCCGCGCCTTTGTAAGCGGCAGCCCTGAATCAAGAAGCCGCTGTTTTATTGCCCAACTTGATATGCCGGTTTACCGACATAGAGGGCTGACCGCTGATACCCGACTGGATGACATCAATCTTGTTGCCGCCCTTCAGAAATTGCTTGGTTTGTTCTTCGATTGACTGTGAGGTTTCCACTGCCGCCGGTTGCTTTCTCTTGGCTGGCGCTCTGGTGGGTTTGCGTGCCATGTGATATCGACCTCTATAGATGGGGGGACGGTATTATACACAAGATCGGCTGCAGCGGTTGAAAAACTCATCGCGCAAGCGCTTACAGCCCGCAGAAACGAGTGCTTACTGATCCAGCTTACCGATCAAGATAGTGCGGTTTACGCTTCTCAAAAAAAGCCAGTCCCGCTTCCACGGCATCGTCGGTCAGGGCCAGCAGCGATTGATGACGATCCTCCAGCGCCATCGCAGCCTCAAGGCTGGCGGCATCGACACTAAAATTCAGCGCTTCTTTGGTAAGCCGCAATCCCATCGGCGCCGTCAACATCATGTCATCAATATACGACTGGGCCGCGGCCTCCAGTCCGCCATCCGCTACGACCTCGGACACCAGGTTGACCGCAAGCGCTCGCGGCGCATGAATAAAGCGTCCCGTCATCAACAGTTCGGACGCGACCGAGGTACCGACCAGACGCGGCAGGAAATAACTGCTCCCCATGTCACAACCTGTCAGGCCGATTTTGATATAGGCCGCATTCATTTTGGCGCTCTCCCCGGCTATCCGAATATCAGACGCCAGCGCAAGACTGAACCCTCCACCACAGGCCGCACCCTGCACCAGTGAAATAATAGGCTGCGGGCACTTACGCATCGCGACATAAATTCGTGCAATTGAACGTTGCAGCGACCATACCGACCGCGGCGTGCGCTGCGATTGATTAAATCCATCGCCAGTGAGATCAGCGCCAGCGCAAAAGTGTCGACCGTTCGCCTTGAGCACCACAACACGAATCTCCTCACGGTCTCGCAACCCTTCAAAGTAGTTTGCCAATGCCTCTACCAGCTGCGCATTTAGTGCATTACCAGCATCTGGCCGGTTTAAAGTGACCCACTCGACGCACTCCCGCTGCTCTACTAACAGCACCTGATCTTTAGCCAATGTCGTAACCTCTATTAGAAAAATGGAAGGACCCTGCGCACTCTCTACATCCGTAACGACGCTGCCTCCACCCGCATCCCTGAGGACTCAGCCAGCAGTTGTTTTATCAAAAATCATCCCGTATGTTCACGTGCATGTCCATATACATATACATAAACATAAACATAAACATAAACGGAACAGGCTTAAAGGAAACTCGATTTTGAACAATCACCGTGAAGGCTGGAAGATACTTTTGAACCAACTGCAACAGCGCAACGCTGTCGCTAGCGCTATGGGTGGTCCTGAAAA
>JBDNIE010000349.1:0-14274 GCA_041688425.1 Halioglobus sp.
CAACATGAGAACCAAATCAGCCACGGCCTCGGGATCAACCTTGGCCAGGGCAATGAGTTCTTCTCGGGTGGGACGCTGCACGGGGATTCCTACGGAGACCGGATACTTAAACTTTCTTAAGGACCTGAATAGTTACCTTTCTTGGTTGTTTGGATAAATGAAAAAAGCCCTAAAAATGCAAGGAAGGCGACTGACCCAGTGAGAGTATACGATGTCAACACGGTTCCGCTTTTCAAAGAAATTAGAAAAAAGAAGAGAAAGTTAAAAATAAAATGCGATGAAAATCCCTCGCGCTCATGAACCTTCCATAGGCCGACCAAGACCAGAACAGCAACCGGGATAGAAATCAATAAACCGAATGAAATCACAAATTCCACTGGTATGTTGTGCGGATGTAGTCCGACCGGGTACCCGTGGTAACTTTGAAAGTAACCGATCCCGCATCCGGATATCAGGGAGATAGGTTCTTGTACCAATAGGGAGAAACTGTCCTCCAGAAGTGTATCTCTCATCCCATAGCTAACGGTGAGCATTTTGTAGCGATCAATTAAGTTCGTATAATTGGCGAGGTGAGAGTTTAGAGAATCCTCAAAAGCAAACAACACAAGGGTGATCAGACTGAATAGTGCAAAAAGCTTGATAAAGCCTAGCCTAATAAGGGTGAGCAGCAGCGTGAATACAAAATCGCCCCGTCCCCCTCCAATTAGTGAAAGTCCCAAGAAAGTTACAAGGAGGCAACTTAAGCCCAAACTATGAACAGAGATTCGTCTAGATTGGGAAATCAAACCCGCGATCAGAACGGCTGCCAAACCATAGAATTTACTGTTACCTTGCGAATATCTGATCTCAATACCGTCAATTGTAGTTATACTATAAACAAAACGCAACGAGCCATCAAATCGAAGCCCACCCATGAATATTGTTAGGACTAAGATCACCAAGCAAAAGACAATGTACATCCAAGCTGTATAATCGGTGATTATTTTCCTGGTGGGTATTGCTAAAGAAAATTGGATATAGATTGCTGAAGTTACACAGATCAAGACCAAATGCGACGATAGCGTCATCGGTGCGCTGGGCGCGTGTATCCAGAGAGACAACACTGAGTAAAAACCCAAGGCGCTGATCGTGAAGATCCCGATCACAACGCGTCTCAATTTCCTAGGCTGCCGAAAAAGCAGCGTGAGCAGGGAAAGGATTAGGACTGCAATCAACGCAAGACGGATTTGGACTAGTAATCCTATCGTCAGATCGGTAGTACTGGCCCAAGAAACGGTAACGAGGGCTATCGCCGCGAACGTCCCGGTATTCTGGATGGTTTCAAAAGATCGCCTCATCACACAGGACTACCCTCTTTCTTTGATCACGATTCTATGCTTAGCTCTTGCAGTAAACAGCTCCTCGCTAGGAGCGAAGCGCACGCGGAATATGCAATCATTCCCCAAAACCAACTGCAGGTAGTTAAGCACGGCTTCAACACTTCGTACGGGGACATCCGCCTTCCCGCCATATAGAAGCAGGGTGAACTCGTTTGGTTGTCGATGCTGAATAATCGAATAGGGTAAGGTCAGAACACCAAGTGCTGCAATACCCGTGCGCAGGACAACGGGCGCTATGGGCTTTCCATCCGAGGACGTCACCAAGTCATCAGCTCGGCCCTGAATACCCAAAAGTCGAGGCCAACCACACCCGCATGGACAGCGTTCTGCCGTGATGGCTTCTGCGACGTCTCCCGTCCGATACCGCAACAACGGCATCGCGTCGTTCAATAACGATGTACCGACGATCTCGGACCTGCCGTTGATCTCGACCAGTTCACAGATGCCCACAGCAGGGTGGATATGAAACCCGTTCAGTTTCGGGCATTCACTTGAAGAAGTGACGTTTTCGCCCGAGCCGTATGTGCCGAAGATCACTGCCCCATTCATCCACCTGCTCAAGCTGCGACGTTCGTCCTCAGACATATTTTCTCCTGTGTAACTGAGCAACGGGATGTCTGGGGGCGCGATACCGGCGTCTTCGGCAAATTGCTTGAACATCAGCAAAGCAGAAGGATGTGCTTGAAACAACTTCGGTCGGAACCGCTCTAGCGCCCGCATATATCCCTTGACCGATTGCGCCGACAGGGAATGCACCCCTAGAAGCAATTGGTTTTCCAAAAGATTGCGTATAACGATGCCGAATGGCTTGTGCCCGATGTAACGACCCGCCATCGTGGCCCGCTTTTCAAGAGCGGCAAACCCGAACCATGAATAGAACTGGTAAAGCATCGCATAACCTTGAGCATAGGCCATCTGCCTAGGTTGATAGAAGGCTACCGGGTCTCCAGTAGTGCCGCTGCTGTGCCGCTTGAATAGACGCCCCTTGAAATCGGGCACCATCATGTCCGCAGCGTTTGCCACCAGATCCGCCTTTCCCATGATCGGTAACCTTTTTAGGTCGTTAAGGCTTTCAATATTGTGCGGATCAAAACCTACCTCCTTGAATACACGGTGGTAATAGGGGGTCTTGCCAGCGACCGCCGCGATGTGCCGAAAACGCTGCAACTGATATGCGTCGAACCTTTCTGCCTCCAAATCCTCGATCTGCTTCCATTCAGCAAGGGTGCGCCGCATTTCGCGGGTATAACGGTTTGCGCGATATACGGCTCCCAAGCCATTGATCAGCACAGCCAGAACCGGTTTGGGCAGAATGTCGATCAGCTTCGTTGTTCGGGATGAGGTCATGGCTTGTCTATCTAACGTCTGAAAACCAGGTCAATCATTTTGCGCTTGTTGATACGGCCCAACTTGGCCCACAACGCCTTCCAGCCGCCAGCGCGGAAATCGCCGCAGATCGATCGCAACACCGCCGAGAGCTTGCTGCCCCGCCACGCAACATAGGCCTCGTCTGATGCCCCGCTGATGATCATGTCCGAAAGCACACCAAGCGACTGAAGCCCCTGGCGGCGAGCTTCGCCGCTCTGCAGTGACAAATGCAGGTCAGGGGATCGCTGCGCAATGTCGATCTCGATCGAAGTAGCGGAGCCGTCCCCATTCAAGTATGCCGTAACCACAAGCGCCTGATCCCGCCCGCTTTCGAGCTTGTCGAAGAGGAAATCCCCCATGCTGTAGAATACCGACCAGCGAGGAGAAAGGTCGAAACCTTGTAGAACATGCGGGTGATGGCCGAACACGATGGTAAAGCCTTCGGCCTTTATTTCTTCCATCAGGTGGCGAACCGCAGGTGCAGGATGGCATACGTCGCCTCCCCCTGCATGAAGATGCAGTATGCAGGTGTAGCCAGCCTCTTGATGTTCTGCGGCACGCCGGTATAACTCTGGGCCGGGGCTGGCCAGCTGGTACGCACTTGAGGCCACGTTACTTGCAACCGTGGTAGCCCCGAAGACCGCCACCTTTTGCCCTTGGATATCGAAAACCGCGGGGGCCGTGGCCTCGTCGATAGTCTTGCCGACACCCACGCGGGCCACACCTATGTCATCTAGCCATGCCAGCGTTTCCGCGATAGCGTTATCCCCAAAGTCGCCAATATGGTTATTCGCAACGCTAACCACATCGAACCGAGACAAGAGAGGTTGCGCAAAATCCGGATCGCCCTGGAAATGACTATGGCTGGTCGGGCTTGGAGTCCCCTTTGACCCTATCAGGCATTCCAGATTGCCAGTAACGATATCGCCCTTGAGCGCCCGCAACAACTCGGGCGACAGCAGCTGCGCGGCATCACGAACCGGCGCTGTCTTGACACCACGCCCCAGCATGATATCACCGACGGCAACAAGAAGCACAGGTGACGTCTGAGTCATAGGCTGCGGACTTTCTTGAGATCCCAGAAGCTGATGAGGGTGATTCCGCACTCGTTGTAATGCCTAAGCAACTCTGGTGCTGTCAGAACCCGAACCTCATCGGCTCGCGGATCGACGTATTTCGAATTCGTGCGTAGCAGATCGTCGGGGAAACCCGGGTGGCAATACACCTCGGAATACCCCGAGGCCAAGGTGTCAGCCAGCGTAAGCCAGAATCCGTTCAGCGATTTGTGGCTGTTATCTGCATAGCCGGGAGTAATCAGGCGGTCAGCGGCCGCAAACCCCTTACGTTCGGCCTGCGCCGTACGCATCCGCCCGCCAAGATGAGTCACAATACGCTTCGGGTTGCGGGAGTAGTACCCAATCAAGGTCGACCGGGGGATGGGCCCGCTGTTGGTGTAGAGCTGACGCCGGTGCGACCGGACCCCGGAAATGGCGAAACGCTTGGCGACACGGCTGGCGGCTTCGAAATAGAACGGCCACAAATGCTTGTTCTGATGCCCGTCCCAATGGCTGATCTTGACGCCCTGGTCTGCCAGGATTGCGGCCTGTGCGGCCAGTTCGATTTCCATCTCCTCGATCTTGATCTTGCCTTGAAGCAGCTTCTTGCCAAGAGCCGGACCATGGAACAGTCCATCTTCGCCCACCAGCGACCGCACTTTCTCGACAGGTGCGCAGGGCGGGCCGACGTTGAGGTTGAAATGGATGCCGAACGACACATCGGGGAACTGGGTCTGCACTTCGCCCGCCTTGTCGAGATGGCCGAAATTCGGCGTGCAGCTGGTGCTGGTGACAATCCCTGCTTCGAAAGTTTTGAGGATTCCCTCGTTTACACCGGGCGTAAAGCCGTAACCGTCGGCATTGATGATTAAATTGCGTTTATTGTTCATTTGGATCTCCGGAAAATGTGATGTTCTTAGAAGGGCAGTGCACGACGCAATCGTCTGAGCTGTTTCAACCGGGTGTAGTAGCCTGGATAGTCATCATGGGACGCCGGCGGGGCAGTCAAGATGTCGTGCCATTCCTGAACCGATAATCCGAGTTTCGAGCGAACATATTCAACATCCTGTTCTTGCCTCAGCAGTTCCGGATAAAGAGGAGTCTGAAGTTCGCGGAGGGCTTCATCGCGCTCCATTTGCCCGGCAATTATTAGACTGGAAAAGTGCCCCTTTCGCTTATCGAAGCCGAACTTTTCCGGCAGGTAATATTCTTGAAAGAACTGAGTGAAGCGAGATTCTCCGTGTTTGCGCGGATAGGGTTCGTAATTCAGCTTTTCCCGCAGTTCTTCAACTGCTTTTTTCTTGTCGAAGTCGATATAGGAAAGAAGTGATTCATAATGGATGCCCTGCAAGCGCTGGTAGCGGGTAAAATCCCAGGGGTCGATGAGGGGGAAATTGGTCAGCTTATGTTCACCGAATTTCCGATGTACAGCGCGGATATGGGCTGCATCCCGTTTCGAATAGGACCAGGCTTCCGGCATGATAGATTCAGTCGTGATATTGACACCAAATATAACAGTCTTGATCCCGTGTTTGGCCGCTACTTGGTACGTCGACGCGATTATGGCGTGATCAGTGATCAGTTCGACGTCCGGCAGCGACGCCTTGAAGAACGCGCGCTGCAGATCCCACATGTCCCCCCAGTTGATCACATATGTATGCAGATCGATGTCGAGGATATCGACGATCCGTTTGATGTTCAGGACGGCGGTATTTGAATTCCATCCATTATCGAGGTGCAGGGCAAGCGGCCGTAGCCCGAGTTCTTTGACCATCATGGCGACATAGGTGCTGTCCACCCCGCCGCTAAGTCCAATAATGCAGTCATACTCTTTGCCGCGCCCTTCCGCCTTGGCGCGCTCTGTGATTTGTTTGATTCGGCGCTGTCCGGCCTCGCCAGCCAACCGCCTGTTACTCAGCATCTCCTGGCCCTTGCGTGCCAACAAAGAGACACCTTCGGCATCGATTTCGAAGTTTGGGTCTGTGTCGTCCAGAACAGTCAGAGCGCAAATCCGGCGGCACGAACGTCGTGTGTCCGTATGGTCTATCTCTTCCAAGGTGGCATTGGACGAGGCAATCCAGCCGTCGTCGTCGTCGTCGTCGGGGAACTCCGGCATCGAGACCAGGACTGCGCGTTTTTGACCCGCGAACACAAAAAGACTGCCTGCGGCGGCGGCACTGGCACCCCCTTCAGTTATAACACGGGTCAGATCGTCAGCATCACAAGCGCCGCCGAGTGCAATCATCGGCACATCAATGATATCCGAAATACTTCTAAACAAAGCTATGTCATACCCGTTCCGTGTGCCGTCGCGGGTGACATCCTGAATTAGGATTTCACCCGCACCAGCCTTCTGGGCCCTAAGAGCATGAACAGAGGGCGACAAGGGAATCATGGCACCATCGGCAGGACGGCGCAGTCCAGGCGACCCGCCATAGGTCACAACGTCTATGGCAACGACAACAGCCTGTCGGCCATAGATTGCGGCAATTTCCTGCACCAAGGTGCCTTGCCCAAGTGCAGCACTGTTCAATACGACCTTCTCGACCCCAATACGGAACAACCGGGCTGCCTCGGTAACAGTTGTGATGCCTCCCCCATAAGCGAGGGGCATGAAGCACTGCGAGGCAAGCCGCTCGATCATCTCAAAATCGGGACCGCGGCCCTGCTTCGAGGCGTCGATATCAAGGATAATGATTTCATCGACCATCTTCTGATTGAACAGAGAAACTGTATTGATCGCATCGCCCAGATAGACGGGATCTGCGAACTTTCGAGTCTTGACCAGTCCATTGCCTCTTAGCAGAAGAGTTGGTATAATACGTCTATTGATCATTGATAATCTTAATCCAGTTCGCGAGAAGGGTCATCCCGAAGGCGTGGCTTTTTTCCGGATGGAACTGAAGACCGGTAATATTGCCACTCGCGACGGCGCAGGTGAACCGATATCCGTAGTTGGCCTCCATTATAGCGTCAGCAGGGTTTGCACATTCGGCATGATAACCATGCGTGAAATAAAAGCGTGGACGTCGCGGCATGTTGGCCAGCAGACGGTTGCCAATATCGCTAGTCGGGTCCGCAAAGCGCCATCCGACGTTGGGCAAGGGCAGGGGTTCCTTAAATTGATCGCGGTCGAAGGTGCGCACTTGGCCCTTGATCAGGCCCAGTCCTGGCGCATTGCCTTCACCGCTATAATCCAGAAGCAGTTGCATTCCGACACAGACCCCCAGGACCGGGGTCCCGACTACCGCGCGCGAGACAACTGCCTCAGCAAGCCCACTGTTTTCGAGTTTTTCAGCCGCGCGACCGAAATGGCCGACCCCAGGGAGTACCAAGGCGGAGTTTTTCGGAATGGCTGCGGCCTCGGAAACGACATGAACCGACGCGCCGATGTGCCGAAACATATTGACCAAAGAGCCTATGTTGCCGCTCCCGTAATCAAGTATTATAATATCACGTTTGATCATTTATTCAATCTAGAAATAGCTAGGACGATTATGATCACGCTTAGGTAAAAAACCGCACCGGAAATTGCATAAACCGGCATCGCAACTGTTGGGGAAAACGATATGGCCAGTAGGACTGCGCCAAGCCTAAGCACCAGGCCAAAAATTTGCAACACCATAGCCAAACTTTGACGCTCCGTGACATAGAAAATGGTAGAAAGCGGGGAATACAGGAACTGCAGAACCATCCACGGCGTAATCCAAGCGATTAGTTCGCCTGTTCGCTCCCAGTCCTGTCCGAGGATCGGCCCCGCTAAAAATGGAGCCAGCACGCCGACAAGGGCCAACAACGGCACCCCGGCAAGAGTCAATCCTCGTAATACGCGTTTCGTGAAAGGCCAAAGACTGCCATCCCGATAATGTTGCGGTGCCTCAGCAATAAATACCTGCCCCACCGAGCTGCCAATCAACATCATTGGCAACATCATAACTGTTTGGGCGAGGTAGAGAAGTCCGACCTCGCCCGCAGACGGGTTTGCTGCGATCGCTAGCACCGGCAGCTGGATAGCTGCGACGTTAGCCAAGTTTTCAATGGTTGTGAAATACGCATAACTCCTGTTGCGCCGCAGGCTCTTTACAAGGTCTGCGCGTGTCAACTGCCTCAGCGACGCACGCTCGTCGTGCATGAACCGACGCAGCAATCCAAAAACGCCCAAGCCGTTATACAGCAAATGCCCCAAAACCAGGCCGACCGGTCCGCCACCTGCGAAGCCGAAGGCCAGTTGAGTTCCGGTCCCGCCAGCAGACCGCAGAACCCGTGTTGTTGCCACCAACGCAAACTGCTTTTGTCTACTAAACCACATTTGTAGCGTCGCATAGCACCCTCCTAGAAGCAAGCCAGGCACCAACAAGAGCAGGTAGGGCGTAAAGTCCGGGCGGTTAAGCAGCTCAATGATCAAGTCACCCGCGACCAGCAGGACCAAGGACAGCAACGTGATGTTCGCCAGAAGCACTAGCCCTGCCCCGGCAACTAGCCCCAATGCCCGACGGTGCGTGTCAGCAATCGGAATCCCGATGTGCAGACTGAGGGTCGCAAGTGTCAGAAGGATCGAAAGGATCCCTGAATAGACACCTAGGATACTGAATGCCTCTGGACTATACAGACGAGTTGTGACCGGAATACCTGCAACCGTTATCAAATGCGCTCCGAGTGTCCCGGCCATCAACACCGAGACATAGCGAGCGAATCCCTCGGCATCCAGTCGGCTCTGCAAACGGGCAATCCAGCTCATGCGACACAGTTGAACAGTTCGACGACGTCCTTAGGAACGGACAGATCCGTGTAGCCCCTTATCGACAGGCTCATTACTGCGTTCACGGTCTTATCCCTGCGAGATAGGGTCACACTGCTATGGGGCACCGAAGGTAGGCGGTTCAGCGGCAACGGATAATGTACGGCGGTGGGAATTCCTACGACTTTCAGCGCCTCTTTTGCGACATGGCGATTCTGCACACGCGCAGTATATTGTTCCCAGGCGCTAGTGATGTCGTATGACGAAAGCGGTGGGCGCACGACACTTTGCACGTCAAGCTCTTCGTCATACACTGAGGAGATCCGTTGGCGGACGAAAAATTCATCGTCAAGAATCTCCAACTTTGAAAGAAGTATTGCGGTCTGAAGATTAACCGCCCCTGAATTCACACCCACACGCATGGAGGGGGTTCGCTTTTCTTGGCCATGTCGGGCAAACTGGCGCAAGACTTTTACCAGGTCGAGATTCGAGGTGAACATGGCTCCGTCATCACCATGGAAGCCCAGTAGCTTTGACTGAAAAAAACTGGTCGTGTCGATGGACGCAATGATGCACAATTTACCACCATTATACGTCGCCACATAGTATAGACAATTCCTTTCAAAGGCTTGCACTTTACCCACGTTGAATATTAAATCTCATAAGGTTAACTAAAGGCGTTGATAACTTGATATATATCATCGTCACTAAGATAAGGATTCATAGGCAAACTCAGCCCTTCAGTAGCAACTCGTTCTGCAACTGGAAAATCACCAATTCTATATCCTAGGCGCCTGAACACAGGCTGCAAATGAAGTGGTATAGCATAGTAACTTACTGAGGGTATATTTGCTGCAGCCAGCTTTTCCCGCAAGGTATCACGATTTTTAGAGAGTATCGTATATTGCGCCCATACGGAGGTATTTCCCTCAGAAATCGCAGGCAATTGCAGTCCGGCTGCCACAGCGGCACTTTCTGATAACGCAGATTCATACGCTGCAGCGACCCGCTGCCTCCTTGATACTTCATCATCAAAAATCGGGAGCTTTGCCAACACTACAGCAGCCTGAAGGCTATCCAGGCGTCCATTAATTCCCAAAACCGGGTGGTGGTGTTTTTTGGCCTGTCCGTGAACCCTAACCTGGCGCATCCGATCTGCTAGATCGTCATCATCTGTAAATAGAGCCCCCCCATCACCGTAACAGCCAAGCGGCTTAGAAGGGAAAAATGAGGTGCTACCAATGGTTGATAGAGCACAGGACTTCACTCCATAGTGAGTTGATCCAAAAGATTGGGCGGCATCTTCGAGGACAGGTAGATTGTGGCGTTTCGCAATCTCATTAATTGCGGTCATATCTGCTGTCTGACCATAAATCCCGACAGGCATAATGGCTTTGGTCCTATCCGTGATCGCAGCTTCAAGTTGCGCGGGATCCATGTTCCAGCTATCTTCCTCTACATCGATAAAAACGGGCTTTGCTCCTATAAGAGCAATCATTTCTGCGGTCGATATCCAAGTGTAAGGCACAGTAATAACCTCGTCACCAGGTTGGATATCCAATGCCATCAGGGCGATAAGCAAGGTATCCGTTCCTGAGGATGCCCCTATGCAGTGCTTGACTCCTACATATTCGGCCAAGGCCTCTTCGAGTTCAGCCACTTCCGGGCCCATAATATAGCGGCCATGGTCGAGCACAGCGGCGATACGTTTGTCGAGATCTGGACGAATGAGTGTTTGTTGGCTTTTTAGGTCAATAAATTCCATGATGTAACAGTTATTTGGATTTCCTATTGAAAAATAGGACTTTGCGTGACTCTCATGAGTCGTTTGAAATCATTTCAAATCGTCGTAGTAGCGGGTTCCTTCAGTGAACTTTTCGGGAAGTGGCTCATCTTCACCAAGATCAAGACAACGGAGTCGCCTTTCTTGGTTTTCTTGATATTTAAAATCACTTTCTGGACAGATGTATATCCCGTCATTATCAGCATTTTTCAGGATATGGCCATGACGGCTCATCCACCCATGCTGTCTGGCAGGAACTCCCATCATAAACGCGTAGTCGGGCACGTTTTTTGCGACAACCGCGCCAGCAGCGATGAAGGAATACCGGCCAAGGGTAATACCGCAGACGATGGTGGCATTTGCGCCGACGGTTGCCCCTCGTTTAATGATGGTCTCCTCGTATAGGCTGTGACGTTTTACTTGGGAGCGAGGATTGGTGACGTTGGTCAGGACGCAAGAAGGGCCGAGAAACACATCGTCCTCAACTGTAGTTCCCGTGTAAATGGCGACATTATTCTGAACTTTGACGTTCGACCCAATCACGACATCGTTGGCGACCATGGTATTTTGACCAAAGATGCAATCTTGACCGATGGCCGCTCCCGAACAGATATGGGAAAAATGCCAAATTTTTGTTCCCTCTCCAATAGCGACGTTTTCGTCAATATAGGCAGATTCGTGTTTGAAATATTTGTCCATTTTAACGATTCTGAGGGTTATCGCTGAGCTTTTAATAATGCTTCGGCTTGATCGATGACACGTATGACATCGAGACCATTCTGTCCGCAGGAATTGGCTTTGGTCCTATTTTTACAACAATCTACGAAATGCTCCAATTCGATTCGGAGTGGCTGGCCACTGCCTTCAAAGACAACTTCCTCTCCCTCGTCGACATTCTGGAGATCGCTATCAATCGTTTTTTTGACTAAAATGACATTCTGGGCAATTTCGTCGTAAACGAACATTCCTTTTTCGCCAATGATGATGAGCCCTCTCTCAACGATGGGCCAGAGCCATGAATTGTGAAGATGAGCCTTAGAGCCATCAGGGAATGTAAGATGTAAGTAGGTATCATCTTCGACACCCTGTTGTAAACCACAGTGTCCACTGACCTGGACATCGGTCGGAGCTTGTCCCGCAAGGTAGAGAAGGACCGCGACATCGTGAACTCCAAAACTCCATAAAACATTTTCGACCGCCCGCGCTCGTCCCTGTTTTGAACGACGCTGGTGGAAGGTGTAAACCTGCCCGATATCGCCACGGCCAAGCGCCTCTTTGATATAAGCTATCGCTGGCTGATACAGTAACAGGTGCCCAACCATCACTACTTTGTCCATTTCTTTACCTAATTTCACCAAGGCTTCAGCTTCAGAAGGATCGAGTGTCATGGGCTTCTCGATAAAGACATCGCAACCTGCCTCCATGGCCTCATTGGCGATCGCATGGTGAGTGTGTGCCGGAGTTGCGATTGCTACGGCATCAAATGCATCAGCCAACATTTCCGTGTGGCTCCCATAAATCGCCACGTCAGCCTGAATTTCCAGGGCATTTTGACGGTTTTGAGGAACCGCATCGGCAACACCGGCCAGCACCCCCATCTCGGAAAAATTACGGACAAGGTTTTTCCCCCAGCTTCCTGCTCCAATAACACCAATTTTCATGTTGTGATTTTGCTGATTACTAAGCTTTTGTTATTTGCCCCGGCTTTCCTGAGACGTTTGCTTTTTTGAAAGCATTCCGGGTATCGATAATCAGATCGGCCCAATTCACTAACTCTCCGAGGTCGAACGATTTATGATGGGTCGCGATGACTACGGCATCATAAACTTCGATGCTCTCTTGGTTCCATGTCACCGATTCATGGCCTGTCCAGGCAGCATGTTCCCGGGTGGGAGAGACAACGGGAATATGAGGATCATAATAATCAACCTCCGCACCTTGGGCCGCAAATAGATCCATCAACTCAAAGGTCGGTGACTCGCGCATATCGTCGACATCTTCTTTGTAGGCCAAGCCCATCAAAAGAACCTTGCAACCGTTGAGCGCTTTTTTCCGTTTATTAAGGGCTTCCATCGTTCGGTTCACGACGTATTGGGGCATGGAGCGGTTTATTTCACCGGCAAGCTCGATAAAACGGGTATGGACACCATACTCGCGGGCTTTCCAAGTGAGGTAGAATGGGTCGATCGGGATGCAATGACCACCGAGACCGGGTCCAGGGTAGAAGGCTTTGAAACCGAAAGGCTTGGTGGCGGCTGCGTTGATGACCTCCCAGATATCGATCCCCATTCGGTCGGCGGCAATCTTCAACTCGTTCACCAAGCCAATATTGACAGCACGGTAGATGTTTTCGAGAAGCTTGCACATTTCCGCGACCTGGGTGGAGCTGACGGGGACCACTGATGAGATGGCTGCTTCGTAGAGGGCAACACCCACTTCGGCGCAGGCGGGGGTCGTTCCACCCACCACTTTGGGGATATTCTTGCTCGAAAACTTGGGGTTGCCGGGGTCTTCGCGCTCGGGTGAATAGACGAGAAAGACGTCCTCCCCCACGGTCAACCCTTGGGCCTCGATCCGTGGTTTGAGTTCCTCATCTGTGGTCCCCGGATAAGTGGTCGACTCAAGCGAGACGACCTGGCCCTTCCGGAGGTAAGGAGCGACGGCGTCCATGGTGTCGGTGACATAGCTCAGGTCAGGCTCCATGTGCTTGTTGAGCGGCGTCGGGACACAGATGATGATGGCGTCGACCTCAGAGATTTTCGTGAAATCGACGGTCGCTTGAATGAGCCCATCATCAACGCCCGAATTCAAATCGCTTGAGTCAATATGATTGATGTAGCTTTTACCGGCGTTGATTGAATCGACCTTGGACTGGTCGATATCAAAACCGAGGCAGCGAAACCCTTTGGCCGAAAAGGCGAGAATCAGCGGTAAGCCGACATAGCCAAGGCCGACGACGCCGATGACGGCGGATTTGTTGTGAATTTTTTCGATGAGGGTCATGTGATTTTTGAAGACGGGAACGGTTTTTTTGGCAGGCTTGTTCTTGGTTCTTGGTTCTTGGTGCTTGGTTCTTGGTTCCTGGTTCCTGGTTCCTGGTTCCTGGTTCCTGGTTCCGGATCTCTAACAACCAAGAACCAAGAACGATCTACACGATCTACACGATCTACACGATCTACACGATCCTACGCTGTCGCCCTTGGTCGCTCCTCCTGAAATAAGAGAAAACCATGAAGCTTGATGGCATCGCAAAAGCTTTGAGGGAGATTCCCGGTTGCTCTTTAGAATTTTTTCGGAATACGATCACGGAATGGGATTTTTGAGGAGAGGGATGAGGGCTGAAGAGAGGGATGAGGGATGAAGAGAGGGATGAGGGCTGAGACCTGAAACTTGAGGTGAAGATGATAAAGAGAGAGCTGAGGCTGGAGGAGAGGGATGAGGGCCTCTCAGCCTTTCTTTTTCTTCGTGTTCTTCGCCATGACCGTGAATATCGAGATAAGCTCGTCGGCTTCCTGCCAGACTGGGCCGATTTTGGACTGAGGGATTTTGCAATCGTCTTGCAGTAGCTCAAGCCAGAGTTGAGTTTCGTCAGCTTCCTGGCTGCAAAGTTCGATCTTGGCGATGAACTCGGCGTCGCTGCGTGCACGAGAAGCTTCTCGATAATTGGCTGCCACCGAGGTGCCTGAACGGGGAAACTGGCGACCCTAAGACGCGCAGTTCTTCCTTGGACTTGTCCAAGCTGATGTAGAGACGTATCACCAAACTTGCGAACTCCTTGGTTCGCTTCCGCAGTGCCGCTTTCCTCTTGTCCATTTTTTCAGGTTTGATCGTTCAGCCCTCAAGTCTCAGCCCTCAAGCTACCGCCCTCAAGCTACCGCCCTTGGTCGGATTTCCAGGTGGAAAAAACCATCTCGGGAGGAGGGCAGCCTTCAGAAGAAAGATCACACGCCG
>JBDNIE010000350.1:0-9998 GCA_041688425.1 Halioglobus sp.
CGCGAATGGAAAACAACCAGCCCCAATTACCGAGATTCGCGGCCGCGCCAACGGTCACAGATGCCTGCCAGTGTTCGATATTGACCGACGGGCTGTCTTCGAAGGTGTTGCCATCGAGAGTGATATCGTTGAAAATGTAACCCCCGCCCAATCCTAGAAACGCGTACCACTCCGCAGCGCGGCCCGCAATCAGATTGACATTGCGGGCCGGGTTGAGGGATGCGTTGGCGAAACTGCGGCCAAGACCGCTGCCCAGTCGCAAAGAAAGCCCTGCGCCCAGATCGCTACGGCGCGTTCCCGCACCCGCGTTGGCATGGCTGATGACGTCAAACTCCATGTGTCTGTAAGTCCCATGCCGCAACCGCCAGCTGCGTTGTGCGTCAACGCGGAATATAGCCTCGTTGTCTAACTGATCATCCCAGCCCTTGGGTTCGTTGGCGCCGGTGATTTTATGAATCAGTTTCTGGGATTGCTCCGCCAGCGAGGCGGGCCCCACCAGGCCTAGCTCCAGTCCTAGCCTGTCCGCTATCTCTGTATCATAGGCATACCAATTGGTCTGCCACAGCAACAGTCCTGAATAGGGCCGATCATTGGAGTCGGCCTTCTTATCGGCAATCTCTTCAGGCGTATAGATTTCCTGCGTAATGCCGTAACTCACACTGCGCTGTTTGCCCGGCATGGTGGCGATGTACAGGTTACGGGTAACCCATTCCATCCAGGCCGGCGTTCGGTCTTCAAAATGGTCAAACGCGCCGTACTGCCAGTTGTAGCCAAATCCGTTGGTATACCCTCCATCGTCTAAAACGAACATATCGTTTTCAAATACAAATGTAGACAATCTTTCAACATCAGCGTTACGTTCCAATGCGTCCGCTGTGGCGCTCGCGAGCAGGGCACATAAAACAGGCAACACATGCCGTGAGAAAATGAATCTATTAAGATGTGACATTATTAAATATATACGCTCCAGCCATCGTGTAGTCTCTGCACCGTAAAAGGAAATTTATTCAACGGTGGGCAGATTAGGGAACGGAGGTTGAAAAGCAATGCTGGCACCATAACACGGCACTACTAAATTAACTTCTCCCAGAGAATACCCCGACAAAAATACAGACAATCGCCATCGGTTCGCGCTTAAGGGCCCCGCAGGCATCATTAGCAGCGCCGTTTGGTCAGTTCTTAACACCACCGGAATCTCAGGATCAGAAACCGGGCACCCGATGGCGGTTATATTGGAATGGCCTGCCCCTAGCGCTTCTTAGCCTCTTGTGTTTTGGCCTTTAAATCGGCAAAGGGCCAAAGCCAATTGACAACAGCCGGGTCAGGTCGAGATCAGCGCGATCTCCTCATGAGCGCCAAAGGTGTGGGAAGAGTTGTGGCCTATACGTTGATGAGCGAGCTGCCGGCACTTGGAAAGCTCAACCGGAAACAAATAGCGTCACGTGTTGGCGTTGCACCCATGAACCGGGATAGCGGTAGCTACCGCGGAAAACGGCGAGTGACTGGAGGGCGAAGTAAAGTCTGGCAAGCCCCTAGTATCGTAGATACCTGATAGCGTTACAATTGACGTAAACAGAAGGTATTTAATATGAGCGGTAAACGCTATCCAGAAGAAATCAAGACCGAGGCAGTAAAGCAGGTTACAGACCGGAGTTACAAGATTGGCGAGGTCGCCAAACGACTCGGGGTGACGCCAAAGAGCATGCATGACTGGATCACGAAATACGGTGATACCGGTTCCCAGCATCAAACAATCACCGGCCAACAAGATGAGCTGCGACAGCTCAAAGGTCAGCTTCGACGAGTCACGGAAGAGCGGAATATATTAAAGGAAGCCGCGGTGTATTTCGCAAGCGAGTCAAAGAAAAATACACGTTTATGAAGGCAAGACGCAAGCAATATCCAGTGGCGACCATGTGTCGAGTGCTGGAAATTTGTCCCAGCGGATTCTATGCCTGGCTCAAACAGCCCGAGAGCAAGCGGGCCATTGAGGATAGGCGTCTTCTCGGGTAGATCAAACAGTTTTGGATAGAGAGCGGATTTTCTTATGGCTATCGAAATATCACGTTAGATATGAAAGACCACGGTGAATTTTGCGGTAAAAATCGCGTGCACCGCATTATGCGAGAAGCCGACATTCGTTCCCAGCGGGGCTATAAGCGACACCGAGGTTTCAAGGGTGGGGGTCTGAGCCATGTTGCACCCAACATCTTGGATCTTGAGTTTGAAGCCGTCGCGCCTAATCAATCGTGGGTCACCGATTTTACCTATGTTCGAACCCACGAGGATTGGCTGTACCTGTCCATCGTGTTGGGTCTATTCTCACGGCAGGTAGTGGGCTGGAGCATGAAGAGTAACCCCAGGGCAGATCTGGTCATCGATGCACTTTTGATGGCGCTGTGGCGGCGAAAGCCAAAAGGTAGAGTGCTCATACATTCAGATCAGGGAGTGCAATATACCTGCGCCGACTGGCGTCAGTTCGTCAGCGACAATAATCTTGAGCTGAGCCTGAGTCGCCGAGGTAACTGCCATGACAACGCTGTGGCTGAAAGCTTCTTTTCTTTGCTGAAGACGGAGCGTATCAAACGTAAGATCTACAAAACACGTAGTGACGCCAGGGCAGAGATATTCAATCATATTGAGTTGTTCTACAACCCGAATCGGCGCCGCGGCAACAATAATGGGATATCGCCGGTGGAGTTCGAAAAACAGTATTATGAGAAGCTATCAAGTCTCTAGGAAACTAGGGGCTTGCCAAGGCTCTCATATTGAATTTCTTCAGTACCGTGGAGCGAACCCGTTTTGAAATTTGGCGCTAGTTGAGCATAAAATCACTGACTACTTGAGCCAACTCCGGCCTAATCGGCAAATCAGGTTGATTATAGGTTTGAAGATTGGATTCTCTATCAAGCGAAGCCGCCTTAAAAACGTGATTCATTTTTTTAATGATAACCTTTTCTGCCTTTCTATTAGCCATTGCAAGCCTTTCTGCGTCATTCAAACTTACTTGAATATCAGTCGACCCTTGAATAATTAGAACGGGCTTGTCTGTAAGTTTAGAAATTTCTTTTTGTGGATCATATTTAAACCATGAAATCATGTAGGGCTGCACACTTGGCCGGAACAGCGAGTTTAATGGTGCGGGTACATTTTCAAAGGTTTCGCCTCGTAATAATCTGTCTAGGATAATGACTGATTGCTCAAACACGCCTGGTGGCTGAGATTTTAGTTGATCTCGTATAGTTTGATCTGCTGGTTCTCCTGCGCCGGCTATTGAGACAAACTTATCTACGGTTTTTTGCTGTGAAGAAATCATCCCAATTAGAGATCCCTCGCTATGCCCAATAACGACAATTTTGTCAAAACCACCAACGCTGCTGAGGTATTCAATCCAACTATTCGCATCACTAATATAGTCTTCAAACCGCAATTCACCTTCCTCGATGCTTGCACTCTTACTTTTCCCAACTCCTCTTTTGTCATATCTTAATGATGAAAATCCCATTTTTGAAAGCGCAACAGCTAACATTTTCAAACAGTTGTTGGTCATCGTAGGACCATTGCCATCTCTATCTGTTGGGCCTGATCCAGCTATTATCAATGCAACGATTTTCGTTTCGTTAGAACTGGCTGTCAGTAACGTTCCCTCTAAGGACCCAGTACTTGTCTCAAGCGTCACAATGTTTTCTATTGAAGTAGCAAGAGAATTGGAAGTCGCGAGTAGCGGAACTGACGACATAGAGGCTAATTTCATAAAGATCCTTGCGTCCTATAAATGTGTAAATTTCGCAAATCGAGCGTGAGTCGTTAGGGGCTGGATTGGTAATCCCCCCATTATTAATCGAAGTTGAAAGTAGGGGTTAGGCCGCCATGGTAAGTTTCTGTTTTGGCGTTACACCGCCAATGCCCATATTGGGCCGTTCGTTGTTATAGGTCCACAACCCATTAGTCGCGTGATCTTGAACTTCCTCAATTGACTCGAACAAATGGTGCATAAGCCAATCGTATCCCCTGTGCAGAAGTAACGCGGGTGCCAAACTAGTGTCACAAGTTGCCGCTAGCGATCTAGACGATGACGGTGTGGTGCGCCTTAGACAGCCCAAAACGGCCGAACCAACAGGAACCAAGCTAAGCATGCTGCCTCTTTTTGCGGGAAATATGGAGGTAGCAGTGACGGCGGTATTGACGGTTTTGCCCTAAGTGACGTCAGGAGACGTGGGCCTGATGCTGCCAAGGCGGCAGGGCGCCCTAACTTGTCGCAATCATAGCCTATGCCTCTGCAACACTCTAGAGTGCCGATGTGGAGATCGGGTCATTGGGCGCCTGTGCTCATCGTTACGACGCGCTCGGATTGCAACGATCCGGGTGCCAGTGGGGGCAATCCGTCCGACAATCCAGAGAAGTTCGGTCCGATACTCAAGACTCAAGACTCAAGACGAATGTTTCCTGAGCCGCCCTTTGTGATAAAGGGTGATATTCGAAGCGTTATACGTTATATGCTAAAAGATTTAGGCGAAAGTGCGGGGGTTATGGGGGTAGCTTCGACGTTAATAGAGTGTCCGTTAAAATCTGCACCGGTGTAGCGTCCACAATTGCTGGCACTGAGTCTCGCTAACGGCCAGAGAAACGTGTAGTCTCGCGCGCGTCTTAATAATGCCCACCTGTGAATACGCACAGGACACTGTAAAATATGGTGCCTCGACTAATATAGGGATAAATGTGATGGTCATGATTAGAAAAATCAGCTTGTTTGTCGTTATATTGCTGTCGATAGCCGGGTGCTCAGATTCAAAAGAAGGGAGCCTCATTAAAGTGGCAGTTTCACCCGCTTCTCCTCCCATGCTCTATTCCGAGAACGGGGTTAATAAAGGTGTAGACCTCGAAATTTTTGAAGGTTATTGCAAGTCTCGCGGATGTGTATTTAGCATTACCGCCTACGATTGGCAGGGAATGCTCGGGGCGGTGTCAAGCGGGCAGGCGGACGTCGCTTTTTCTGGGATATCGATTACCGACAAGCGAAAAGAAGCGATGGATTTTTCGCAGCCCTACTATGACAATGCTTGGCATTTGGTTAGTTTAGACAGTCGAAACATCAAAATTACAGATTTGGCCGAACTCAAGGAGTACTCGATTGGTTATCCTCGAGGGATGGCATACAGTGATTTGATCAAAGATAAACTCGAACCTGAGGGTTATTACAGCCTGAGTCAGGTCAAACTATACCCCACCTACAGCGAAGTGATTGCCGATCTTCAAAACGGCAATCTGGATCTAGCTTTCATAGAAGAGCCTGTTTTGTCCAACTATATCTATAAGCTCAAACTTCCGTTGGAGAGCGCGTATTCATTTACCGGATTTGATACCTTGGGTTTCGCTTTCACCAAGGGTTCAAAATATCGTGACGATTTTGATCAATATCTCAAGGAACTGGGCCCGGAAAAAATCAAGGCGATCATTGATAAATGGATGAAGTGAGCTTCACGCCGCCTTAGCAAATGAGCTTCTTTGAGATTCTCTGGCAGTTAGCACCCGGCCTTGTCTATACGATCTTGGTTACACTAACGTGCAGTATTACGGGAGTCGCCGCCGGATTATTAGTGGCCTGTCTACGTCGTCTGCAAAAGCCGGTTTTGAGCGCTCTACTCGATGTTTACACGTATGTATTTCGCGGGGTTCCCGTCCTGGTGATGCTTTTTTTGGTGTATTTCGGATTGCCAAGTGTTGGTCTGAAGGTTCCACCACTACTGGCGATGGCGCTAAGTTTAGGCCTTATTGCGGGTGCCTATCTGGCAGAAGTATTTCGCGGTGCACTGGCGTCTGTCGATACTGCTGAGGTTATGGCGGCCGAAGCGATGGGCATGCACCGTGTGCAAATCTTTTTTTACATTGAGATGCCTCAGATGCTGCGGTTTGCAGTACCAGGCATGATTAATGAGTTCACCTCCGTGTTGAAGTATTCGCCATTTGCCTACACGGTCGGAATTCCAGAAATGACCAAGCAAGCGATGACACTCACAGCAACCACTTTGCAAGGAATAGAAATCTATCTGGCGGTCGGAATTCTCTACTTCACTATTTATCGCATCTTGCTGGAGGGTGTTCGCTGGCTAGAAAGACGTTACTACATCCCCGGATTGCAGGCATCATGAGTCGCCCCATCGTTGGCGAACGAGGTTAAAGATGGCACTGATTGAAATCAGAAATCTGCACAAAAAATTTGGCACCCAGAACGCGTTGGCGGGTGTCAATCTTGATGTTCATGAGTTCGATTTAAAAGTGGTAATGGGGCCATCGGGGTGCGGTAAATCAACGCTATTGCGTTGTTTAAATCGGTTGATTGAGCCAACATCTGGTGTAATCTATTTTCGTGGGCAGGACATCCTTGGCGCCCGCGTCGATGTTCGTGCGCTCAGACAAAGTATTGGTTTTGTATTTCAGCAGTTTGCTCTTTATCGTCATTTGACGGCTCTTGACAATGTGACTCTCGGATTGCGTAAACTGCGTGGATTTTCTAAGGAGCAAGCCAACGAAAAGGCGCTATTTGAGCTTAATCGGCTCGAGATGGCGGCGCATCGAGATAAATATCCGGCGCAACTTTCGGGCGGTCAAAAACAACGTGTCGCTATCGCGCGTGCGCTGGCAATGGATCCGGCAGTTGTGCTGTTTGATGAGCCGACGTCCGCACTAGATCCGTTAATGGTGCGTGAAGTTGCCGAGTTATTTAATCATTTGCGGCGCGAGAATGTCACAATGTTGTGCGTAACGCATGACTTGGTTTTGGCGAGCCAAATTGCAGATCGAGTCGTTTTTTTGGATGAAGGCGTGGTCAAAGCAGAAGATGACATCGCCCATCTGATCAAAGAGCATCCGGATCTTCAAGTCCGCAGTTTTTTTGGGGGTGACGCGTTGGCGCGCTCAAAATGAACGACTGGACAACTTTTGCGGGAGATTTGGTAGAGCAGTGGCCGCTGATTTTTTTCGGCCTGGTGAAAACGTTGCAGCTCGCTGTTACTGTGAGTGTGACAGGGTTCTTATTGGGCGTGGTGGTTTTTTATTGCTCTATTAGTAAAACGGGATGGTTGAGATCGTTTTGGCGAGCATACATTTCTTTTTTTATCGGGATGCCGTTAATTGTTCTGTTATTTTTGATGTATTACGGGCTGCCACAGCTCGGTATAAAAACCACACCGTTTGTGGTTGCGGTGGTTGGGTTTACGATGAATGTCGCGGCGTACAATGCCGCATATTTCACAACAGCCTACAACGGGCTTGATCGGGTGGAGATCGAGGCTGGGTGGGCTCAGGGCTTTAGTCACAGACAGATATTCAGCTATTTGACGCTGCCACAAGTTCTTCGGCTGTCAGTGCCAGCCCTGACGAATCAATGTATCAATAATCTTAAAGATAGCTCTGTTGCTTTCTTGATTCAGTACACGGAGTTTTTTGCGCGCATTCAGGAATTAGCCTCGACTAATTTCCAGTTTTTCAAAGCTTATCTGTTGGCAGCGATTGTATATTTGGGAATGGTGTCGATCATTGTTTTGCTTGCCAGGCATCTTGAGCGTCGGCTGCATAACAGCAGCTGGGACTGAATGGTGAGTGATGGCAAACTGTGGCGCTGGGGGGAGATGTCTTACATTATTAAAAGGAGAGAGTCATGAAGATAGCTCAGCCCATGCCGATCTATGCGCCGGTTGCCGGTTTTTGTTTATTTGCCATATCAATCTGCCTGGCGCGTTTTGCCTATGGGCCCTTGGTGCCATCGTTAATCAACATGCACTGGGTCAGCAAGGCCGAGGGGGGTTACCTCGGAGCGTTTAATGGCCTCGGGTTCATCATCGGTTGCGTGATTGCAATCTGGTTGCCGCGAGTCACTGGCATTCGTCTGCTGATGCGCACATCACTGGTGCTTGCTGTGATTGGCTTAGGCATGTGTTTCTGGAATCTAGGCTTTGCTTGGTTCGCCGCGGGGCGATTTTCTACTGGCGTTGCTGCAGCGGTGCTGATGATACACACTCCTGCGCTAGTGGTGCGCTGTGTCAGCGCTGAGGCGAAAGGTATGTGCCTTGCGTTTGCCTTTAGCGGTGGCGGTATAATGATCGTTATTATAAGCCTGGCTTTGCCGTTTTTTATCGTCAATGGGCCGAGTGGTGGCTGGTTGTTGGAGGCGTCGATCACGCTGCTCGTTGCCGCAGTTGCCTGGCCTTTTGTTTCAATGGCACCTTGCGAGCGTGCACCTGCCAGCCGTTCAGTAGAGAGGCTTGAGCCCGATCGGGGAGGTCTGCTCCTCTTGGTAGCAAGTGCCTACACGTTAATGGGCGCTGGCATCATACCCCACACTTTATTTTTGGCAGATTACATGCACCGCGATTTGGGAGTCAGTATTGGTGATAGTAGTTCGCTGTTTGCCATTCTCGGCTTGGGATGTGCATTCGGGGCTATTTATACCAAGATTTTAGTCCGGTTGTTCGGCACCCCCTTGAGCTTGTGCATTAGCTACGCAATGGGTGTGACTGCCATCGCGATGGTCCTGCTCTTTGATTCAGTTATTATTGTCGCGGGGTCGTCGTTCCTGATCGGCACGTTCCTGATCGGCAGTGTTACGCTGTCATCAATCCGCACGCTTGAAATCGTAGGGCTGTCGCGACACCCTCATTTTTGGGGGTTTATGGCGCTGGGTTTCGGTTTGGGTATGGCGCTTGGAAGCTATGCGATGTCGGCATTATTGTCGTTTGAATTTGACTACATTGATCTGTTTAAAGTGGTTCAAGTCGTGGTGATCTTTGCGCTGGGACTCATAATTTTCGCTTGGTGGCGCTATCGTGACTTTGCTGAGTGTGCAGCAACGAGGATCTGATCATGATCGATTGGCTCTACCATACATAACCTGGTGAGGCCTTCGCCACCGCACTGCATACCTTGCGCGAACAGGGCGACGTCGTCCGCGCTTTCGCACATGGCGGCCCCCGATGACGCCCTCGTTCCGCCGCCATGCTATTGATGAGATGGATCAACACAAACTCTTGCAAACAGGCCATGACATTCTCGACTTGCTCGAGGGTGAGCACAGCGCTGATCTGGTCCATCGCTTTACCCGGTGCTACGCCTGTCGTGTAATCTGCAATCAGCTCGGACTGCCTATTGAACAGGAGGCGCAGTATTACCAGTGGTCTGTGGATTTGATGTTTGACGGCCGTGATCTGGAAGAGAGTCGTACCGCAGATCGCCGTCTCACGAATATGGTCAAACCCGTGATTGCCGCGCGTCGCCGGGAACCGTGCGATGACCAGATCAGCCGCTGGCTGCAGACAACTGTCGATTGCAAGGCTATCGACGAGGAATCAATAATCGCGCACATCCGACTGTTCTTCACTGGAGGCGCGACAACCACGTCAGAGGCGTTGAGCAACCTGTTTCACGCACTGCTGACACACCCCGATGCATGGGAGCAGTGCGTAGCGGAGCCGCCTTGCCAATCGCAGGCCGCACAGGAGCTGCTACGCTGGAATCCGCCGGTGGCCGCAAAACCGCGTTTTGCTCGGCCCGATGTCCCAGTAACGCTCGCAGGTGTCGAGATACCAGCCAATAGCGCCATGTTATTGGGCTCGCAGCGGCCAATCGCGACCCGAGGGTGTTCGCAGACCCAGACGACTTTTTAATCTCCCGCAACAGCAGATCGCAACTGACTTTCGGGCCGGGCCTGCGCACCTGCTCTGGCATGCATCTGGCCCAGAAGAACCTGGAAACAGCACTGCAAATTGTGGTCGAACGCTTCCCCCGGCTGCGGATTGATCCGGTAAAAGCCACCCAACCTCAGGGCATTTTGCTGCGGGGGACGGCTTCGCTGCCGGTCACTTGGCGCTGAGTTCTGGCCTTTATACGGCTTGATGGCCAAGATCCGGCGAATCACTCTGCGCCGTTGGATTAGCGTCAGGAAACTTTACACATCGCCATCTGCTAGACGTTTGTAAAGCTACTCGAAAAGCACAAGTACCTAA
>JBDNIE010000061.1:0-1720 GCA_041688425.1 Halioglobus sp.
GGCTGGCTGAAAGCTGTCAACGGTGAAAATGAAGATAAGCTGCGCGAAGATTCTTTCCGTACCGGATACCTTTCTAACTAAAAAATATTTCCTTTCCTGTGGAGTACCGACGGTATTCCACAATCAACTTGTTTAAATCCTGGGCACTGCTACGGGATGCCCCGCAGCGAGTAGGCAATTTTCGCCAATGCCCGAGGGTACACCACATGAATCAAACACAACGCACGCCGATCAAGTGGGTTACGGATAAATTCCTTTCTGAGTATTTCCAAGTAAGCCGCGTCACAGTTTGGCGATGGGTGAGAATCGGCAGACTTCCGGCTCCGCAAAAAATTGGCGCGAACACAACCCGCTGGGATTTCGACGAGATCACCGCTGCAGAAACTCAGGCATAAAAAATGCCAGCCTCCGAAGAAACCAGCATTCCCCGATTGGCCGCGAAACCATCCGAGATGATTCAATGATACCACAGACGAAGGAAGACGTAGCAGCGCCAGAATTGACGCCCAACGAGCTGGATGAAATGCACCGATGGTGCCTGATTTACCGCGACGCAGTGCGCGCAGGCATTACCCCGAAACCAGAACAAGATTCGCAGTTCCTGCTTTTTTCCCGCGTGGTTTATGCGGAGGGCTACTGTGATGCGTGATCTAATAAAACTTGCCAAAGCGCACCCGGCCAATGCCCCGGCGAGCAGGGCAGAACAAAATGGCAGACACGATTTTTCCGAGATCGTAGCCACCGCCGCAGGCATGGACAAGGACACGCCGCCAGAGGCACTGCAGGAGCTACTGGGAGACGTAGCGACACTCTCGCGGCTAGAGGCGCGTCGTGTATACGAGACGCTCAAGCGCAGCACCGGGATACCTGTTAGCGATCTCAAGGCGGCAACAGCCGACATTCTCGGAAAAGAGGATAAAGAAACTCAGATCAACCTAGCCCGCCTCGCGATAGCTCAGTATGGCGCAGGAAATTTGCTCCACATTAACGGCTTTTGGGCATGGCGTGAGTGTGGTGTTTGGCAGTCCCTTGATGACCACGACATAAGGCAAAAAATCCACCAGGTTACATCAGAGGATGAAGTCACAGGGCACAAAGTGGACTCTGTGCTGAAGCTGACACGCACCGAGTGCTACCGCGAAGGCGTGCGACTAGGGGCTCCCTTTGAGGGCGTCAACCTGTTAAACGGAGAGCTTATCTATCAGGGCAATGAGTGGCAGCTAATGCCTCACCAGCGCGAAAGGTACTGTATATCTCAATTGCCGGTAGCCTACGATCCCGCCGCCACTTGCCCGCGATTCGATCAGTTTTTGTTGGAAATATTCGAAGGCGATCCAGACGCCGATCAGAAGGCTTTTCTACTTCTGGCGATGATGGCCTACAGCATGCTGCCAAGCTGCCGCTATGAGCTTTTTGCGCTATTGATTGGCGGGGGTGCTAACGGTAAGTCCGTCCTGCTTGATGTGCTGCAGGGGCTACTAGGCCTTGAGAACGTCGCCAGTGTATCGCCGGACAGACTCGACAACCCGTTCCAGCGCGGTTACCTGCAGGGCAAGTTGGCGAACGTCGTCACCGAAATTGCCGAGGGCGCTGTCATTAATGACGCTGCGCTCAAGTCCCTAACCAGTGGAGAGGCAACTACCGCCGAGCACAAGTACCGCGACCCGTTTACCTTTCAACCCTACGCAACATGCTGGTTCGCGACGAATCACATGCCGCA
>JBDNIE010000062.1:0-3679 GCA_041688425.1 Halioglobus sp.
GCCATCCTATACCAATCTTCTTTGCTAAAGCTTG
The DNA here is from genome assembly GCA_041688425.1 of Halioglobus sp. Lineage (GTDB taxonomy): Bacteria > Pseudomonadota > Gammaproteobacteria > Pseudomonadales > Halieaceae > Marimicrobium. The sequence continues at coordinate 35 of JBDNIE010000062.1, forward strand.
GACTCGCTATCACATGTCCAATTAGCTCCCCGTCATCTTGAAAACAGTTATGATCAGACTCAACTAGTCGAAGCAGTTCCTTTTTTTCATACAATGGTGTGCCACGGTGGAGACGTAATGGATATGCATAAATAGTAGGTACCTTCATTGATTTGCAGAAATCTATCGATTGCTGAAATGAAGCTACAGTTTGATCAGGCAAACCAAAAATGAGCGATACCTCTGTGTTAATACCTCTTAAATGCGTTTGCTCAAAAACTTCGCGAACTATATTCATATTATTGGGTCTTTGAATATGTCGCTCTTCCTTACGATGAATAGTTTGTAATCCAAATTCCAGGACTACACGCCCTGTGCTATTTATTTCATCGACCAGCTCCAGAAATTCAGTTGTCACCATCTCCAAACGACATTGCAGCGAGAGCTTACCCGTGTATCGACCCTCGGCAAAGCGCTTCAATATCGCCAAGTAATTTGGTCCGGTATTGAAAACCGGATCCAGAACAGAAATATCCCGAACTTGACTATTAGCCAAAAAGAAGTCGATTTCTTGCACTATACGATCTTTATTGAATACTCGTTTAACTTGGGAAGTGTCTGACTCTCTATGCTGGCAAAATGCACAACGAAATGGGCATCCGCGCTGAGTCTCCCAACGCACGAAATTTTGTGGCTTCAATGTGCCGGACAGGTAAGGCGAGTCCAATTTCTCTAAATCAGATACTGCAGAAACTCCCAGATCAGGCTCTCCCGCATAATGAATCCCAGTAATAGTAGGGTTCAGTTCTGATGACTGATACAGCTCTGCCAGGGCCTGTTCGGCGTAGCCTCGAACGAAAATATCCGCTTCGGGATAATACGATTCCAGATTTTCCTTAGTGTAGCTTATCTGGGATCCTCCGAGAATAATCCGACCCGGAAACTGACTCTGTTTGAGCCTACTTATAATCTGTAGAACATAGCTTTCGTTCCATACAAAAGCGCCAATGCCTATATCAGTCTGATCTCGCGTATTTTCCGTAATAAATTGAAGAACTTGTTCAATCCGAAAATTAGGATTGGTTACCGACCATGAGCCAGGTACAACATCAAGATCTAGTCGCTTCATATGGGTGACTATTGAAGCATGTCCTAGTGACAAGGGCGGATCCTTAGGTCGTGTCCAATCTAGAGAAATCAGCACTAGTCGACGCTTCCCATGAGTACGATTTGAGCTAAATGTTCTTTCAGGTGTCAAAATCATCTTGTAGCACCGCAATAGAGTTCAGTGTTTGACATGCTTGCGTGGCGAGTTCTCTGGCCATTTAAAATCGCAGCTACCAAGCCAGTTGTCAGATCAAATCGGAACTTATCCACAGTGCCTCCTCCTATACGCCCGACTTTTGCAACTGCTCGATCTGGCTCGCTTCTCTGGCTAAACTAATCAGATTGCGGTACTCCTTCTGACGCTTTTTACTCGCATGCTCACGAAAGAATACTTCTGCCATATCGATCAACATCGCGCGCTCTGGTAGCGGCCAACCTATACTCGCATCAATGTGTTCAGTTAAAACGTTGTGATAACCATTTCCAGGCGGGAAGTTGTTAGGGTCCTGAATTTCACAGCTGATTCTTTTAAGCAGCATCTGCTCGTGCGACAGATAAACGTTGGATATCAACTCAGTCGAAGTTGTCTCAGTATCAGCGCGAACTACAGGGACAATAGTTATTTCATCGTTACTTTTTGACGGTTTTCCATTGCCGTGAACACGGTCTCGAATGGATTTCGGTATAAGTTGACGACTTGAAACCAAACCAGATTCAAGGATAAGTCCAATATCTTTCTCATTTTCGATTCGCTCCAATAGTGAGCGCAGTTGTAGTTCGCTAAAATCTTCACGCTTAAGTACACGCCTCTTCATGAGTTGTATTGCCCTTACTGGCGAAACGCTATCTAAAAGGCGCCCAATTTGCATTTTGTCTTGGCGTACTTCATCTGCTTGTAGAATATTATCTCGTACCAGTACTCCCAGAATACGAGGTGACAGTTCTTTACTATTTCCGATACCTTTTAACACAGCCCGTTGCCTACCATTGAGCTGGGATACTTCGATTTTTTTTGCTGAGAGTAACGCCAGAATCTCAAGTTCTAAAGGTTCGCTATTCTCGACATTAAGTGCACGCTTCCAATGCCTCCGGAACTCTTCGTCAGCAATAATATGATTTCTCGCCATATAGCAAAGTTCAACCACGGACGCCTCAGTTAGTGCTTGTTTACGTTCACAGTCCTCTAGCTCACCAACGAGTAGTCTCTGGGCGTTAGTCAGATGAACCAACCATTCTGGCTGTGCCACAATTACATGCGGGAGTAGCTCAAGCCATAAGTTGCGCCGGTCAATGATCAAGTGCTGCAAGCGTTCAATCCTATCGCGGCCTTGCTCATAGCTACTCAATGCATACCAAAACGCCACGCCCTCCAGAGCAGCAATAAGCTCTTCGGGTAATGGGTGCTTTTGAAAGTAGCGTCCTGGGGACGGAGTGCGACCAAGGTGCGCTAACTTGCCTGTTGCCTCCGCTACGCTTTCACTCCGCATACACTTGATAATTCCTCTCACCCAGAGATCATTCTGAGGGGCTTGGTGGCGGCCAATCGGTTCTGGCAGGAGTCTCAATCTGTCCTGATCTCGAAGCGCAGCACAGACCAGCAGCGGTGCAATTTTCCATGCGGTTTGCACAAAATGTTCAGGAGGCTGATCAAACAACTCAAACGCAAAAACAATTGGCATGGACCAGCGTCGGCCATCGAGCTGATTACCTGACTGGAGTAGATGATGCTCTGCATGACTTGTCAGGAATACCGCTACCAGAAATTCCTGGATAGTTTCATGCGAAAATCGGATAGTTTGGCCATTTTGGATCGTCTCGATTATCAAACCCTGTACGATTCGTTCTATAAACGGCTTGGATCTGTCACCCAACGCGATCTGAAGTCGATCTTCAGCATAAGCTTTCGAACAGGCAACTATTCCATCGCAGCGCATCGAATACGCAAGTAGAGCCAAAGCATCACGCGTCTCATCTTCCGTCCATATAGTTGTTACTCCAGCAGATATATCCTTCGCAATTTCTCGCCTTATCCATGCATCAAAAAAACCGCTGTATAGCTCTGCGAGCCCGCCTGGAAGCTCACCACTATCTTCCCATAACCAAACGGCCATCCTGAGCAATATTGGACTTCTTGCAATCATCTGAGCAGTGGATTTCTGAGATAACGAGTCCCAGAATGCGGATAAAACCTCCGGCTTGTTACCCAAGTAGTTCTCAACGAATTTTTGCTGCCTCGACGTGCCCATGAATCGCAATTCAATCGTTTTCTGAGCGAAGGCAGGTAAGTGCGATATACGTGTGGAAACGACAACCCTAGACTTTGGGCATTCTTTAAACAGATCGCTAACTTCACCCGCACATTGATTGTAGTGCGTGGAGGGACACTCGTTCAGACCATCCAAGATAAGTGTTAACTGGCCTGATTCCAGCCCAATCAGGATATCGTACCAATTCAGCGGTGAAATCTCTCGGCAAATAAGCTCTCGTAGTCCCGCTGCGGTAAAACCTGCTAGTTGAACATACAAGGCCCATTTCTCAGGATCACTAGTGTTCAAGGTA
>JBDNIE010000351.1:0-11629 GCA_041688425.1 Halioglobus sp.
AAAGAGCGCGGAAGACAGGAAGCCTTTCAGGTGGTTGTGAGGCACCGGCATTTATTTATATTGGTAGGTTGGTAAAGTATCGGAAGGTCGATCTTGATCAGTATTTAAATGGTCGACCGAAGTTTGAGCATTTAGCTCAAAAGAAGGCCCAACTGTAATCTTGTATATAGGATAGGGAACAGGAATGGATATCACGAAAGAAGAGCTTGTCGAGTTCAGCCAGATATTGCCGAAGAGAACAAACGAATGGTATGGAGTGGCTAGGGAGCATCCGACCAGATACATCTCCCGCCTGGTGTTTCGCGATTTCAACCAAATCGGACACCTAAAATTTTTTGATACGAGTATTGAAATTGGTCCAGAGAAGTATGCAGAAATGACTGAATCAGATGTCTACGAGAAAATAATTTCTCCAGACATCGAAAAGGCCAAGAGGCATAAAGTCTACAAAAATTTCTTTTCGAAGAAATTTAGCGATTCCGCTAAGGAATCAATAATTGGATATCTGAAGGAGTTTCCGCTATTAAAGAATGCTGATTTTGATAAGCCCGAACAATACCCATTCACTGAATACTTCATCATGGACACTTACTGCAGTTTGGCGTATTTGTTTGCAGAGTATCTCGCTGACCTAGAACGGTACTCTGGTTCCAAGCCGAACAAGCATCAGGACGATTATATTCGGCACCTGTCTGAGGTAGACGAATCGTGTAAAACATTGCGTTCACATTTATCCTCTGATGCACCGTTGCCATTGGAGCTGTACCAATCTGTAGATTTAGATACGCTGGCTCGCATGCAGGACGAATTGTCGTTGAAAATAAACGAGCTTAAAGTGATAGGTAAAAATGGCAAAGAGCTTCCTGAGAGAATACTGATGATTCGTCTCGGCTACAATTTGTTGTCAATAAAGACTGGCGGAAAAGGCCCTCTAGTTGATTGTTTTTGGACTCACAATGATCCTGAAGTGTTGGTTAGGATTTCCAAGCACGACGACTACTTTAAGTATGTCGGCGATGACTGGGTTCCAACCGGTGTAGAGCAGTTTCAGTCCAAAATCTCAGAAAGTGTCGTTAACGATCATCAGGTGAGGGTTACTGAAACCCGCATGCACAAATGGTGTTTGGATTTTTGCACAGCTCAGAGTAGAGAGCTCGGTCCTACGATGGCAAAGAATCAACTAAGGGGCGACAGCAATCTAAAGCGTCTATTTGAAGCGGAAAAATAGGGATGGGGACTGTCTGATTAGCCCCAAAACGGTTTGGGTAGATAAACGGTTTATTTCTAAATCTTCTACCCAGATATATAGCACTCCGAAATCTAGAGTATCTCCACCGATCCAAACCGGCTCGGCATTTTGGAGAAATCATTATGGAAGTTTCAATTACTCTACCTGACGGCAGTACAGCTCGTATCCAACAACCTGAAGGCTATATCGTTGCTGCCAACGGCATCTACGAAGTCAGCCAATCCTCTACCTCCCGTATTAGCGACCTGATATGGGTAGATGCCAACATTCGATACCGTGATGACCCGCTTACCCAGGTTCGCATTAAGTTTCTTGACGCTGTAACTGGGGGGGTCCTTGACCATTCTGCTCCACGGGGTCAGCTGCTAGAGGATCATGCGGCTGCCCTGATCAAGGATCTGATGAACAAGGGCGCTACCACGGTTCCTGGAAAAAAGATCAAAGTCCTGAACTATTTGCAAAGTTTTCAGCTGCAGGGCGCGGAGTATGCTGTAAAGCGAATTGGTTGGTTTACGGATACCATTGGAGCCAAAGGTTTTGCGCTACCTACCAAGATCATCACTGAGGGCGAAAGAACAATTTATCTGCCCGAGTGTAAGTCACCTGTGCATAATTCAATCTTTGCCAGTTGCTCGATTGAAGATGAAAAACGCTATGTCAGCGACAAGTGTAAGGGAAACCCCTACCTGATATTTGTACGAGGGCTGGCCTGTTCGGGACCATTCCTGAACCCACTTAACCTTGCTGGAGGTGGTTTTAATCTATATGGGCTCAGCAGTATGGGTAAGACTACAGCGCTTCAGGTCGGAGCCAGTGTCTGGGGCAATGGCTCAGACCCTGAGGAAAATCCCACGGAGACGGTAATCCAGCGTTGGAATACCACGGCAAACGCTCTGGAGGGAGTAGCACAGAGCGCCAATGACATCTTTCTTCCACTTGATGAGGTAGGCTCCAATAAGATGAATGATTTGGGTCAGGTCATCTATAACCTGGCTGGAGGAATTGGTAAAACCTCGATGACGTCTGATCGTCAGATGCGAGAGTCCTACTCTTGGAAAACACAGATTGGAAGCACCGGTGAGTATCCCATGGAATGGCAGGTCGAAAATTCCAAATCTAGTAAAAGTACTGGTGGACAGCGCATTCGTATACTGGATATAGCTTTACCAGACGACATTTTTCAAGACACTGGAGGGCTGGAAACCAAAGTCTTTGTAGACAAGTTGAAAGCCAACTGTGGATTGTATTTTGGTGCCACTGGTGAGGTGCTTATCAAACATCTGGTATCTGTAGTGAATGATCCCGAACGCTCCCTGCAGCTCAGAGAGGGTTTCAGTGAAGCCTGTATTAGCCTAGACCGACCTGGTCTAGAAAACATGCAAGGTCGGGCTCAGAAGCGCTTTGCGGTGGTACTGCTGGCACTGCAAACCAGCATCAACCTTGGGCTAATCAATATCTCGCCCGACGAGGCTCAGGCTGCCGTAGGTTTGGTGTTTGATTGCTGGTTAGAAAACTGCGCCCTGATATCAGATGTGGATCGGGGCATCGAGAATATCAAGCGGTTTATACAGACCACACCACACCGCATTCGTGATGCGAATGACGCGACAGTTAAGGGAGCAAACAAATTGGTTGGCTACAAGGATAGCCGTAACCAGCGGTACCTGATTCTGAAATCTGAGTTTCAGGAGGTCTGCGGGGTTGCGGCTTGTCGTGACGTCTTGAAGCTGCTGGATGAGCAGGGCTACCTGTATAAGAACAATACGAACAACAACGGTACGCAACGGCCTTCAAGCCGTCACTACGTTGCGGGTGTGGGCTCTGTTACAGCCTACGCCATTCCCTTTTCGTTCTTTGGTGATGTATCGCCTCTGGCTGCGGTGTCGATAAGCAGTCTGCTCGTTAACTAGCGGCAGGCATGAGATAGAGAGGCTACTGAGGGCCCTTTTCGGTCTCTCAGTGGCGTTTTGATATAGGCCAGTGTTGCCCCCTCGCCCTGTCGGGGTTTTGCCACCTGAGCCATTTTAGAGGCTCGTCAGCTGTCTGGTTCTCGCTTCGATGTGCACCATGATGGCCGCCTCTGTCTGGCTCTACTCTAGAGACCCCCTAAAAACATCCCCGTGAGGCTGAAATGCTGCCATTTCTGAGCGCTGTTCTTTGGCTCTTATGCCAGGTTTCCAAGTCTCATTCCGAGACCAGGTATTACCAAAAACTAAATCACCACTGGAGCCCACAACACTGTGGACTTTATTGCGTGTTGATCAATATATAATCAATTTTAAGAGTAACTAAGATGTACAAATTTTACATGGAGCTGTTCGAAACAGCGATTGAAGAACACAATTTGATAGAGACATGGCGTGATGGCCTGTTCACCGAAACCGAAATGCAGCGTGAAGAACGCTCAGATTCGAAGTACAAGAGCGCAAAAAAAGAGTATTTGAAAAAGCTGACTTCTCCAAAAAATATAGGAGACCACGAATATCTGATCTGGGCCCTTGAAACGTCTCTCGGTATCAGGGCTACACAGGCGAAGTACCGAAAGGCATTGGATGGCAGACTTAGAGGAGCGTAGGCAATGTAGCAGCATTGTTCAGCTCTGTACTTGGTTTGCACTATTTCGCCATCAAACTATATAAGCAGGTGGAGGCTACCTAGGCTGTCCTGTGTGGGTCTGAGCGTCTATCTGATCGGGTAGTGTTATACCGGCCTGGGAGATGGTCTTTTTTCTACTAAGTGTTACGGCAGTGTCTGGCTATTTGCCATTCACTGCCTTTTTTGTGGGGTATATGGCTATGAATTGGGATACGCCTTTAGAAAAGGTTATGGCCTTAGAGTATTGTCGAAAAATCAGCACATCGTATGAACCCAAAACAGAGGAGGTGAAAGTTGCGCTCGATAGTATTCTGCAGGAGGTGATATGTATAACCGGTTACTCTGGTGCTAATAGGCCAACTAACCTGAAGAAACTCTTGTTCAGTATTCAGTCGATTGTGTTGTCTGTGTTTGCTGCTCACTCAGCTTCTACAGAGCTGTTTGTCCGTATTAGCCTTAATCGCAATCACTACAATCCACGCCCGAAGAAAAGACGTGGCCCTGGCGCTCCAACGAAAATTAAGTTCAAGCTAAAAATAGATAGACGAAAAAAACGACTGGCATACGAGTTTGTGACGTTGGTACTTGATGGCCTGGTTGAGCTGGACTATTTGGATTCATACCCTGGGTACTATCATCCAGAGCGCATGGAGGGTAAGCAAACACGCATAAAGGCTACTGCCAAGCTTATTGATATCCTGACAGAGGATCATGGGGTCATGCGATATATGATTGTCGATGATAGCAAGACTGACCTTATTGTATTGCGAGACCTCGAAAAGGATAAAGTTGATTTCCAGCCCACATCAAATACCGAAGAAATGCGTCAAGATATGTGCAGAATTAATGAAGCTTTAGCTGCCACGTATCTTTGTCTAGATTTGGACAATGATGATTACAAGGTGATTGAATCGCGTGTTCTAGAAAAATGGGCAAATTTGAAACCATGGGAAGAGCGTTACTATTTTCAGCCATTTGACTTGCACTCCAAGTCACTGCGGCGAGTATTCAATAACAGCTCATTTGAGATGGGAGGAAGGTTGTATGGCGGGTGGTGGCAAGGGATACCTAAACGGTTTCGTGTGTATATTCGCATCGACGGGGCTGTAACAGCGGAGGTCGACTACTCCTGCATGCACATTGTCATGTTGTATGCAGAAGCAGGCCTGGAGCTGGAAGGTGACGCCTACATGCCTCCTGGCTTTCCTCCTTCAGCTAGAGATAAATTGAAGAAATCTCTCAATGCCATGATCAATGCAAAAAGTGTTAAATCTGCGCTGGCTGTCATTAAGCAAATATTTTCCTATAAGACACGTGGAGAAGCACAGAAAGTTGTTGATGCCTTCTTAGAGCTACACGCATCTGTTGCTCACAGGTTCAATGAGGAGCACCTTGGCGTGTACCTTCAGTATAAGGACTCTCAGGTGGCCATTGCAGTCATGCTGGCTATGCAGGCTAGAGGGGTTGTCGTTCTTCCAGTGCATGACAGCTTTCTCGTGGCAGTGGAGCACGAGGAGCTGTTGACCAAAGTTATGACCTCAGAATTTAATAGACTCATGGGTGCGGTACCCAGATCAAAGTCATCGGAGAAGTGGTTAGATTATCACCTTGATCGGTATGACCTTCCTGACAAGAAATCAATTTCAACTTACCTCAATGAGTTGGACAATATCAGAGCTGAGGACCCTAAATATTCACGACACTTTCAGTATAAAGCTGAGTACTACCAGCAGCGCATGATTTCCTAATTCATATTTGTTTGTACTTAGGGCACCGTCCTATTAGAGGAGGTGCCCCTGTATTTACTGATACGTACCTTTGTTGGAATCTCAACTTGTCATAGTAGGCAGGGGTTTATTTTTTTATTGTCTGTTTCTAGATGCCACCCTCCTGTAGCGTCTTGCCTCTTTACCCCTCACTAAGATAAAAACTTTTAAGTTATTGAATATAATAGGAAATATGCCATTTAATACAAGGGAATTGGCTAATAGTGGGAAGGTGCAAAGGGTTTGACGGATGTGAATCAGTTACCGACTTGCAGTAGAAAAACAGCACGGTTATGTGGTGTTTTGAGGATGCTGTTCATTTTGGCTGTGCAGCCCTGGTGTATCCAGCGTCTAAATAGCCGAAAGACAACGCAAATTTGTGGGCTCTACCTATTACTTCTCATCTATATATCCAATTTCTCTTGGTTGATAGCTGCAGGCTCTGAATATAACTGGACTGCTGTGCTCTACGAAAAACGGGAATGACCTCGAATATCTGATATGGGGGCTTGAAACGGCTCTTGGGATCAAAGCGATTAAAGCCAAATATCGTAAGGCACTGGATGGGCCGATTAGCAACCCATATGCGAATTAGAAGCATTGTTCAGCTCTGTACGTGGATGTACTATCTCGACATACAGAAAGTATCTCAGGGCTCTGTGTGAACGGTTGTCTTAGGTCACTGCTTGTGTCTGAGTTGTTCCAAAACAGATCGGGCACTAGGCGAGAGCAATGTTAATCAAGGTCCTGGAGAAGTTTCGGTAGCTGGCAACCAATAACAAGACTCAAGGAAGAACGAATGGGTACGCCCAAATTTTCTCTACTCGCCTTTTCCACCGCATTAGCTCTAGCCCCTCCTGCGATAGCTGAATCTGAGTGGTATGTGGATGCTGAACTCACTCGCTATCAAACAGATGATAGTGAGGAGCAAAGGTCACTTTGGGCTAAAAATGTCACCATCAGTTACTATCCAGAAGACCTTGGAGTCGGGTTCTATGCTTACGCATATCATGATGAAGAGTTTCAGGGTGCCTATATCGGGGTATCCAAATCTGTTGGTGATGTCGAATTTGGTCTAGGGGTGGGTCCAGCAGAATATGATGACGAAACATGGACTGTCCTAAACCCCTGGCTGTATTACGATGATCAGTTGTACCAAGCGTCTGTTTGGGTTGAGTATGTTGATGACGATGTCGGTAACAACAAATGGTTCTACAAGTACCATTTGCAAAGGTCACTTGATCATCAATGGTTCGCTGGTCTATATGGCGAGCGACTGCTAGGGCTAGGACCACTTCTAGGCTTCAATTTGACGGATGAATTGAGCGTTTGGATTACGGTACCAGTTGCCGATTTACCTGATGAAGGGAAAATGGTGGGCTTGGCAACATTGGCATATTCGTGGTGATGTGCGTTTTGGCAAAAGGTGCTTTTACAAAGTGGCTGTAGCCAAATACTGGGGTGCAAGGCGCATAGGCTACCGTACCTGACCACTTGACTATACCTATGCAGATAAACATACTTGATCAATAAGTTGCGTTTGCATGCCTAGATTGCTAGGTCTTATTAACTCAAACAATAAAATTAGAGCTGTGACCCAGTCTATATGTACTTGGCCACCACTTTACAGAAATGGAAATTCGCCCTTTATGCAAACCACAACCTCCCATTTTGGCCTCCACTATATGTTGGATGGATACGGGGCGGATCTAAATCGTCTCAAAGATAAAGTTGCTCTCAAGCAGATTTTGGACACCCTACCCCAAAAAATAGGCATGCATCCTATTAGTGATCCAGTGGTTGTGGAGGTTGGAGAAAAGAACAAGAAAGATCCTGGTGGAATTAGTGGTTTCATCATGATTGCTGAGAGCCATATCAGTTTCCACACATTCCCCAATCGGGGCTTCGTAACGATTGATGTCTATACATGCAATGACAGTCTGGATACGGATGCACTCACGAAAGAATTTAGCAACTATTTTTTGTTTAAAGAGACGGAAGTTCAATTGATCAAAAGGGCGAAAAAGTACCCAGTTGAGAACATTCAGTAAACATTTTGCGGGTTGATTCCTTCAAAATATCTCAAAAATTTACTCGATTATGAAGGTTTAACCTTCGCTTCCAAATGGAGATGGTTGGATATTTTATGACAAATGACGATCAAATAACTTTTCAAAAGAAGGAGGATGCTGTAGTTTTTTCAGAGTTAAAAAATGGAATAAGTGGGCTAAAGTTCGAAAAATTGTCGCATATATGTAGAACGCAGTTCAATTCAACTATAGAGAAAATACCTCCGTATAGCTGCTTCAATTGGCTATCTCTTCAGTGTTGCTTTCCCGATGCACTTGTTTCATTCATACCACATGGCTTAATTTTATTTCTAAAAGATCCAATAACAGGTGAGAAATACTTCTCACCATTATTACACGATTCAAATGAAGAAATTTTTCGTGGATTGATTTCTGAAGCAACGAATATGTCTGCAGATTCGAAATTGCGATACATCCCTGAAGAATCTCTAGAAGGCCTGAATGGCGACTTCAAAATAGAACCTAGACGCGACGCATTCGATTACATTTTTTCTATAGAAGATATGCTTAACCCAAGTTGCTCTTCGGTCACAGTGAATCATGAATCCGCTAATGATTGCCGTGCCAATAATACTGGTATCAGGGTTGAGCAAGTAGAGTATTCGCCTAAAATTGCATCGTCATTCGCAGACTTTATTAGGAGTAGATCCAAAGCGGGGAAAAACTGTACGTATAAAGACACTCTTGAATGGGATAACTACAATTTGCTGAGATGTTTAGATATATGGAAAAACCATTATTTTTCTGTGTTTTCTGCGTTTGACCAAAAAGGAAATGTGATTGGATTTACCATAAATGAAATATCAAACGATGATATATTTATTGGTCATTTTGGTAGAGCACAAAGGAAATTCGTAGGACTATCAGAGTTACTAGAGATAGAAACGGCCAAAGCTATGCAGGACATTGGCCTAAAGTATCTTAATGACCAGGAAGATCTAGGTAACTCCTACTTAAGAGAAAAGAAGAGCTCATGGAAACCTACCAGGCACCTAAGGGTTTTTGATATCTGCTTGTAAGTAGTTATTCCTATTTCAGGTAATTAGCAAGTAGTTACCAAAACCTGCAATCAGAATTGCGAGCGTCTTCTGAATCCAATCCAGAGGCTCTATTCTTTCTTTATAGATTTTTGGAAAAAAAATCGTAAGGAAAATACCCAAGGTGAATACGAAAACAGTTTGCATAGGTTGAGATAGCAGCACAATAGCTACAGTTTTTAGAGCAGTAGCCTGCGCAGAGAAAATATTCCCCACCGCGTATAGCGCTTCACTAAAAATCATAAGTGCAAGAATATATTTTGAATTTAATTTCCAAACAGAACTAAATCCGCGCCTAGACTTAGGTCGCATGCAATACATGGAAACCCCAAGCAATACCATCATCAATGATTCCCAAAATATCGAGTGATAAACACTCTCACTCAATATAACAACTTTTCCAAGCGTTACTTCTGCCGCCCAGCATGTAGTTGCAATAAGCATAAAAAAGCATGTCCGACGCTTAAACCTGTACCCATTTAAACTAGTCCTTTCAAAACTGGCGAGTGTCGTTCCTAATAAAACGACAACCATAGCCATACCTTCTCTACTACTTATGGTTTCATCGAGAACTGAATATCCCATTCCTAGAGCAATAACCGGTATTAGCTGATAATACAAAATTACAACTGTAGGCTCATCACCCTCCAGTGCCTTCAGGTAGCAGTAGAGTAAAACAATATTAAGCATTGCTACCACAAGCATAATGAAAACATTCTGTCCTTCTATCGACAAAACATTTGGTTCCATAAAGATTGCGTATGGCATTCCAAAAAAGGCGAATATGGCTGAAAAAATTAGCAGTACTTCAACCCCGCCGTCCTTGAAATACTTGTCGAGTAGCCCCTTATCAATGTGATTGATGATCGAGTATATAAATGAAGTGGCGATTGAAAACACAAACCAAGAAGGAATCATAAGCGCTTCGTTCTGATATCTAGAGTGAACGCATGCGGTGCAAGATTAATCTTGTAATGCAAAAAAAACTCCACAAGAACTTCCATTTTTCTCATATCAAGCCTCTATAAAACTATTTGAAGCGGCTTCCCGCTCTATTTGGGGTGCGTTCAGTTGATGGACGCGATTTCGATGATTTAGAAACGAATTCCTAGCTCCTGGCCTGGTGGTTGTGTGCGTACTGAATAGCTATAGGGCCCCACGTTTAACGGATGCCCCCGTTGCATTTCAGCGCATGGCACACCTTCATTTATCTAAGGAGCAATACCCATGAGCAAACATTCTAACCTGAAATTAACTCCAAGCAATCCACCCAGTCTGATCGAAGCAGGAGATGGCAGATACCATCTGTCTGAACCTGCAACACTGGATGATGTATACAACCTGATGTTAAGTCTACTGGAGATAAAGTACCTGAGACCCGATACCTTGAGTTCACCTCAAGAAGTTCGGCGCTTCCTTCAAGTGAAGCTTGCCAATCTTGAACATGAGGTGTTCGCGGTTGTCTTTCTGGATAGTCAACACAGAGTAATCAGTTACGAGGAAATGTTCAGAGGGACTATAGATTCCGCATCTGTTTACGCACGAGAAGTGGTCAAGCGCTGCTTACAGCTCAATGCTGCGGCAGTGATCTTTTCTCACTCTCACCCGTCTGGCATTCCTGATCCCAGTCAGGCGGATAAGCGCATTACTGAACGTCTCAAAGAAGCACTATCGCTTGTTGATATCAGAGTCCTCGATCATATCGTGATCGGTGGTTCTGATTCTGTGTCTATGGCTGAACGGGGCATGTTGTAGTTTCCAATGTTTCAAACCTAATCACAATGACGAAGGAGTCATTATTATGAAGACTGAAAAAAGCAATGAAATGAACATAACCGATGTTCTGGAAAAACTTGTCTTTAGTACGGCAAGCTCCATCAGCATCAAATGTCGAGACAAGACTATTGTGATGCACATTAAGGACAGGGAAATTGTGACGACTATTTATGAGGAGGGCTCTATTAGCAAGGTTGGTTTCCACGGTGCTAATGCCATCAAGGAACTGATTTGTATGCTTGAAGAAGCAGGTATCAGTATCTGGTTTCTGCTCAAGAAGCTAATGCGAGTAAGTTTTCTGCGGAGTGATAAGCCTCTATTTCTAGAGTATCTACCCACTCCTGAAAAGTAATCCCTCTCTGTTGTATTTCTATATCTAAGTAACACTTCGTTTTATCACTTCACAGGCGCGGCTTAAAGCTGCGGGCTTTGCCGTGCCTGCCATTTACTGAGGAGAATATTATGTCTAACCAAAATGTTCATCAAAAAATCACTGATCAGATTATTGAGGCGATGAAAAACGCAAAGGATTTTCAGTTGCCTTGGAATGCACCTGGTCTTGGCTTACCCACGAATTCCTTTACTAGAAATACCTACAATGGGATCAACATCCTGTCTCTATGGGTCTCTGCTATGGACAAGCAGTTCTCGTCAAATAGCTGGGCTACCTACAAGCAGTGGCAGCAAATGGGTGCTCAAGTTAGGAAAGGTCAAAAGGGCAACCCGATAGTCATCTACAAGGCATTGTCGACCAATGACGATACCGGCTCTGCTCCTGAGACAGGATCTCATGACAACACCAGATCAAGAGTGCTCATTCGATCAGCAACTGTGTTCAACGCAGATCAGGTTACTGGGTTTGAAATTCCTCAAGCCCAACTTGAACTCAGTGAAAATGAACCTTTGGATCGACTGGGTCTGGTTGACGCCTTTGTATCCAATACACAGGCCGTAATCAAGGTAGGTGGCTCCAGTGTGCATATTCCGGCCCATCGTGAACACCCATTCTGGTTCAACGTGAACACTCATTCCAGTCGAACGTGAACAGCCATTCCGGCTGAACGTGAACACTTTTCCGGCATTTTCCGGAATGGGTGTTCACCATCCCGGAATAGG
>JBDNIE010000352.1:0-7667 GCA_041688425.1 Halioglobus sp.
AGGCAGGGATTGCAGGCGGGGCTCTCGGACCCGCTGATCGCGGCGATGGAAGAAAAATTAATGCTCGGGCAACAGGTCTTGCTGTTCCTCAATCGCCGCGGATTTGCGCCCACGCTGCAGTGCCACGATTGTGGCTGGGTCGCAGAATGTCGCGCCTGCGACGCGAGGCTCACCGTACACAGGCGGCAAAGACGCCTGCGCTGCCATCACTGCGGCGCTGCCGGGGTATTGAACAGGCAATGCCCACAGTGCCACAGCGAACGACTGCTGGCCCAAGGCCTGGGTACCGAGCAAACCGAAGACTTCCTGCGCACACGCTTCAAGCGCTGGTCCATACACCGTGTAGACAGTGACTCCATGCAGAGTAAAGGTGCGATGCAAGCGTTGGTAGACGAGATCAACAAAGGCGAGCCCTGTATTTTGCTCGGCACACAGATGCTCACCAAAGGGCATCACTTCCCGGCAGTAAGTATGGTCGCGGTGATTGATGCCGACGCACTGCTGTTCAGCGCCGATTTTCGCGGTGAGGAGCGTATGGCGCAGTTACTGACGCAAGTGGCGGGGCGCGCAGGTCGGGCGGAGCTTGCCGGCAGCGTGCTGCTACAGACACATTACCCCGATCATCCGGCCCTACTCGCCATGCTGACCACCGGCTATGGCGAGCAGGCACGGGCCATGCTCAAACGCAGGGAGGAAGCGGGTATGCCGCCCGCCGGGCAACTGGTCCTGCTGCGCACTGATTGCCCTAACGCCGAATATGGCGAGCAGTTCCTGCACACTCTGCGCGCGCGCTGCACTCCACATCTTCCACCTGGAGCCAGACTGATCGGACCGCTGCCGTCCCCTATGCAGCGGCGCGCTGGTAAGTACCGCTGTCAATTGCTGCTCACAGCACACGATCGCCGGTCTGCGCAGGCAGCAGCTAGCCTTCTGGTGGCAACCGCTGAGACGATGTCGACTAAACAAGGCCTGAACTGGACCATCGATATAGACCCACAGGATGTTTTCTAATCGCGTCTGCACTGGTCATGCCTGCCGCTAATGATGATAATGGGCCGTCCGATTCGCCTGCTGTCGCACGCCCGCTATCGCGAGAGTGTAAAGGCGCGTCATTTGATCCTACGCCGATACCAACATAAATCTGGCAATCCATTGAAGCCGCCCGGAAACCGCCGCATTAAATGAAAGAAGACATCACACGGCTTATAGAACAGGCTCTGGACGCGCTGACCGCCCAAGGCGTGCTGCCCGCCGACGCCAGGCCACAAGTACAAATCGACCGTACCCGCGACAAAAGCCACGGCGACCTCGCCAGCAACATCGCACTGGCGCTGGCCAAACCGGCGCAGCGCAAGCCGCGCGAGCTGGCTGAACTGATTTGCACGGCGCTGCCGAGCAGCCCTTTGCTGGCGCGCACAGAAGTGGCTGGTCCCGGCTTTATCAATTTCTTCCTGACCGACGATAGCAATCAAGCGGTGATTCGCAAGATCCTTGCGCAGGGTGCCGCTTTCGGCACCAGCGATACAGGGCAGGGCCGCAAGGTGCAGGTCGAATTCGTCTCGGCCAACCCAACCGGGCCGCTGCATGTAGGCCACGGCCGCGGTGCAGCGGTGGGCGACAGTCTCTGCCGCCTGTTAACCGCAACGGGTTGGGATGTCTCCAGTGAATTCTATTACAACGATGCCGGCGCGCAGATCGACAACCTGGCACTCTCGGTGCAGGGGCGCTGCAGAGGCCTGACACCGGACGATCCGCAGTGGCCGCAGGATGGTTACCGGGGCGATTACATCGCCGAGCTGGCACAAGCCTATTTGCGCGGCGATAGCGTAGATGCCGAAGATTGTCACGTGACCGGCTCCGGCAATGCTGATGACCTCCACGACATTCGACACTTCGCGGTAGCCTACCTGCGGCGCGAGCAGGATCTGGATCTAAAGGCCTTCGCCGTGCACTTTGACGCGTATTTTCTGGAATCATCCCTGTATGAAGACGGCGCGGTTGAGCGCGCCGTGGCGCGCCTGATAGAAACCGGGCACTGCTATGATCACGATGACGCACTGTGGCTGCGCACCACCGACTTCGGCGACGACAAAGACCGCGTTATGCGCAAGCGCGAAGGCAGTTATACCTATTTCGTGCCAGATGTGGCGTATCACCTCAACAAGTGGCAGCGCGGGTTCGTTCGCGTCATTAATGAACAGGGAGCGGATCACCACAGCACAGTGACACGGGTCCGCGCCGGCCTGCAGGCGCTGGAACTGGGTATTCCCAAAGACTGGCCGGACTATGTTCTGCATCAGATGGTAACCGTAATGCGCAACGGCGAAGAGGTCAAACTGTCCAAGCGTGCTGGCAGCTACCTTACCCTGCGCGACCTGATCGAGGAGGTGGGCCGCGATGCCACCCGCTTTTTCCTGGTGGCGCGCGCGCCCAATTCACAACTCACCTTTGATATCGACCTTGCGCTGTCGCAGAGCAATGACAACCCCGTTTACTACATTCAGTATGCCCATGCCCGCAGCTGCAGCGTAATGCGCAAGCTGGCCGAGCACGGCTGGGAGTGGCAAGCACAGAACTCGCTGCAACACCTGGATCAATTGCAAGAAGAGCATGAAAAGAGCCTGTTACGGCAGCTCGACCGTTATTCTGAGGTGTTGGCAAACGCTGCACTGAACAGCGAACCTCATACCATCGCCACCTACCTGCGTGAACTGGCCGGAGAGTTCCACACCTGGTACAACGCACACAAAATCCTCGTGGACGAGCAACCCGTGCGCGACGCGCGGATTGCGCTCAGTCAGGCAGTAAGACAAGTTATCGTCAATGGCCTCAACGTACTGGGCGTAACTGCCCCGGAGGTGATGTAACCCGTGCCCCAGGATTTCGCCAAGCGCAGGCAAAACACGGCCACTAAAAAACCCGCTGCGCACAAAGTTCAGGCGCGGCGACGCGAAGAAGAAGAAAGCCAGCCCCGTGGCAAGGGCTTTCGTCTATTCATGACGGGCGTACTGACCGGCATGTTCCTGAGCTTGCTGATCTATCTCAACACCCTGCCCAAGCCGACCGAATTGGGGCAGGACATGGCCAGTACGCCGCAACCCGAAGCCGCAGCAGAAATCCCCAAACCGCGCTTTGAGTTTTATACCATGCTGCAAGAGCAAACCATGGGTGCGGAGGAGGAAGTGGCGGATGAGGCGGATGAAGCGGAACCGGTTGAGCCCGCCGCCGATGTCAGCAAGCCACCCTCACCGACAGCAGCTCCGGAGCCATACTTCCTGCAGGCCGGATCATTTCGCCAGAGCGAAGACGCCCAACGGCGGCGCGCCGAACTGTTATTGCTAGGACTGGAGCCGAACATCGAAGAAAGCACCGTTGATAGCGGCCGCTGGTTCCGGGTATCGTTGGGGCCTTTCGAGTCCCACGACGATGTCAGCAAGGCCCGCAGCCTGCTGGCCGGCCAAAATATTGATTCGGTATTGCTCAAACGCGGCGGGCCGTAATTTTGATACGGGTGCTTGAATTTCTCGACTAAAACCCCATATCTCCCCTGTTACATAGCCCCCCACAGGAGACAAGAAGTGGAACAGTTTCGAGGTACAACCATACTTTCCGTGCGCCGTGGCAATAGCGTGGTGATCGGCGGCGATGGCCAGGTCTCCATGGGCAATACGGTAATGAAAGGCAATGCCCGTAAAGTGCGGCGCCTCTACAAAGATAAAGTGCTGGCCGGGTTTGCCGGCGGCACCGCTGACGCGTTCACCCTGTTTGAACTCTTTGAAGCACAGCTGGAGAAACACCAGGGCCATTTGGTCCGCGCCGCCGTTGAGCTGGCAAAAGCCTGGCGCACCGAGCGCTCTCTGCGTCGCCTTGAGGCGCTGCTGGCAGTGGCCGACAAGGAAACCTCGCTGATCATTACCGGCAACGGCGATGTCATCGAGCCGGAGGATAACCTCATTGCGATCGGTTCCGGCGGCCCATTCGCCCAATCGGCCGCGCGCGCCCTGCTGGACAACACCGAGCTGGATGCGCGCACTATTGTCGAGAAAGGCCTGGGCATCGCCGGAGACATCTGCATCTACACCAATCACAACCAAACCATCGAACAACTGGATTTTTAGGCTACCGCATGTCCAATATGACACCACGCGAAATCGTCCACGAGCTGGACAAATACATCATCGGCCAGGATGCGGCCAAGCGCGCAGTCGCTATCGCACTGCGTAATCGCTGGCGGCGCATGCAGTTGCCCGAGGAACTGCGCGCCGAGATCTCCCCCAAAAATATCCTCATGATCGGGCCAACCGGTGTCGGCAAAACAGAGATTGCGCGACGGCTGGCTAAACTGGCTAACGCGCCCTTTGTAAAAGTAGAGGCCACCAAGTTCACTGAGGTCGGGTACGTGGGTCGCGACGTGGAATCGATCATCCGCGACCTGGTTGATGTGGCGATCAAAATGTATCGCGAGCAGGAGATGAAGCGCGTGCGTTTTCGCGCAGAGGAAGCCGCTGAGGAGCGCATCCTCGATATCCTGCTGCCTCCGGCGCGCGACACCAAGGCTGATACCACCTCCACCACGCGGCAACTCCTGCGCAAGAAACTGCGCGAAGGCGAGCTGGACACCAAAGAGATTGAGGTAGAAGTCAGCGCCAACATGCCGGGCATGGAGATCATGGCCCCGCCAGGCATGGAAGAAATGACCAACCAGTTGCAGAGCATGTTTTCCAATATGTCGCGGCAACAAACGAAAGCACGCAAGCTGCCGATCAAAGCTGCTTTTGAAGCGCTGTGCGACGAAGAAGCCGCGAAGATGGTCAACGAGGAAGAGCTTAAGCAAAAAGCGGTGACTGAGGCCGAGCAAAACGGCATCGTCTTTATCGATGAACTGGACAAAGTTGCCAAACGCTCCGAGGGCGCTGGTGCCGATGTGTCACGTGAAGGGGTGCAGCGCGATTTGCTGCCACTGATCGAAGGCTCCACCGTTAGCACCAAACACGGCATGGTCAAAACGGACCACATCTTGTTTATCGCCTCCGGCGCGTTCCACATGGCAAGACCCTCAGACCTGATCCCGGAACTGCAGGGACGATTACCGATTCGGGTGGAATTGTCTGCGCTGTCGGCCGATGACTTCGAACGCATCCTGACCGAACCCAGCGCTTCGCTGACAGAACAATACCAGGCACTACTGGGCACCGAGGGCGTCGACCTTAAGTTCAGCAAAGACGGACTGCGACGCATCGCAGAAACAGCCTGGCAGGTGAACGAACGCACCGAAAATATCGGCGCGCGCAGATTGCACACCGTGATGGAACGTTTGCTGGAGGAAACCTCCTTCGGCGCTGCCGATTCAGGCTTGCAGGAAGGGGCACTTATGGTGGACGCCGCTTTCGTCGACAAACAACTGCAGGAACTCAGCGCGGATGACGATTTGTCCCGTTTTATTCTGTGACCGAGATGTCCGAGCCACCCAAACCAACCTCGATCCAACTGCACAGCCGTTCCAGGCAGCTGGAATTGGGATATGAAAGTGGTCAGCAGCATTCACTCAGCTGCGAATACCTGCGTGTTTACTCACCCTCTGCCGAAGTACTCGGCCACGGGCCAGGGCAGGAAGTCCTGCAAACAGGCAAGCTGAAGGTTGGTATAAAGGCAATCAAGCCAGTGGGCAATTACGCCCTGCAACTGGTATTCGATGACGGCCACGATACCGGCCTGTACTCCTGGCGCTATCTCTACGACTTGTGCCAGAACCAGGAGGCACGGTGGCAGGACTACCTGACGCGCATGGAGAAGGCCGGAGCCACTCGCGATCCGGACGTGCAGGTAGTGAAGCTGGGGCTATAAAGGGCTAAACCGGCGCGGCACAAATACCCCACCCAACAGACTCCTAACTACGTGGGCATCAGCGCTTCTTTAGCCTTGTCCATATCAATCGAATCCATCGCTTTGTCGGTATCCACTGCCTGCGCTGCTTTTTTCAGATCAATGCCATCGGCACCAACAGCCTCGGTTATCTTTGTAGTATCAACCGATTGCGCCGCTTTTTCTGTATTAACTGAATCTACCAGTTTGCCGATGTCCTGAGCCGTGGCCAGTGAAGCGAAAGGCAGCAAAGCGGCCATGGCAATAATGGGAAGTGTTGGTTTCATAGAGAATCTCCTGACAGTTTACGCATGGGTCCACTTCAGTAGTCGATCTGCCTCAGCGGCAATCATCAAGTGAACGCCTTCCTTTCATATTGTGGTAGCTTGGGGACGCAATTGAGCTACAATAATCCAGTAGTCGATAGCATCTCGCGGGCATGGTTATAATCCATTCCGACACTGCATTATTCACTGAGAAACTGAGAGAAACAAATGAAGCCATATCAAGCAACCATTTTTAACGCCGCCGTTTTGGTGGTCTTCGGTCTTTGGGCATATCTGAACGTAGCTGCAGAGTCGCGCTCTATGACGATATTGATACCCGTGATTTTTGGCGTCATTCTCGCGTTATTGGTTCCATCGTTTAAAAAGGAAAACAAAGTTGTTGCTCACGCTGTTGCCGGGTTGACCCTACTGATTTCGATAGCGCTGATCATGCCGCTAATAGGCTCCATCGGCCGCGATGACATGGTTGCCGTGTTTCGGGTGGGCGTGATGATGGCCGCCAGTCTTTTCGCACTGGTTATATACGTCAGAAGCTTTATTGCTGTGCGCCGCGCGCGGCAGAGTGCAACATAGCCACCAGATAGTAATGGGGTCAGAGTAAAAACTCTCCGCATTGTTCAGATTTTTTATCTCTGCCCCTAAGATACTTACCTGCACTTGTTATGCATTTTATTCATTGTTGTCAATTACTAAATCCACCAGTTTTTTCACCAAGGGTGAAACAACGATAACGACTGGAAACGAAACAACGAAAGAAAACCCCCAAGCTTTTAACCAGACAAACATAATGTCTTCTACCAGACCGACATTAAATACACTGATTACGAAGGATATTAAACATGACATTAATAATGCCATGAAAAATGAAAAAACATATGACGTATATCTTTTAGGTATCAACTTCATAGTATTTTATTACCGCCACATAACGCCCTGTTAACGGGCGAATTGTAGTTGGCCAAAATGTGCAGCGAAGCGGAACCCGCTAACTGTAAATTGTCTCGCTTGAACAGCGTGCTATATTTTTAATGACTCACTGTTTTTGAGAATACATTAATAACGACAACACCAGAAAAAATTAAACACAGGCCTATAATTGCTGGCAAATCTGGTATCTGTTTATAAATAACTGCACTTATTAACGCAATTAGTAAAATCCCCATGCCGGCCCAAATACCATAGGCGATACCTACTGGAACAGTTTTAAGAACTAACGATAAGAAATAAAATGCGATTGCATAACCAATGACACAAATAGTGCTGGAGGCTGGATGAGAAAAACCATCTGAGGCTTTAAGTGCTAATGTTGCTATCACTTCAGCGCAAATCGCTACCGCCAAATACCAATATCCCATACTCGCTCCTTTGGTAAAAGTATAACGCTTCAATAACCGGCGCGCTGTAAGCGCGTCCGGCGCCGAAGGCGCGAAGTTGATTGATTTGTTATACGGCTCATTCATAGTGCGTCCAGAACCGGAGAATTTTTACGCTCTTCTCTTGTTCGTATACTTGGTAAAC
>JBDNIE010000353.1:0-4879 GCA_041688425.1 Halioglobus sp.
CTGCAGCTCGGCGCCGGGTTCCTTGCGCTGCCCGGCAGGTGGCATTGCTTCGGCCAGTTCGACGTTGGCCGCGTAGTTGCTGGTGTCACTGAATGCGATTGCGTCCTCGCCCGAACTCGCCAACACGTGGAACTCGTGTGATGCACTGCCGCCAATACTGCCGGTATCAGCGATAACGGGTCGAAACACGAGCCCGAGGCGGGTAAAAATGTTGGTGTAGGCATCAAACATCACTTGAT
This sequence comes from Halioglobus sp., assembly GCA_041688425.1. Taxonomy (GTDB): domain Bacteria; phylum Pseudomonadota; class Gammaproteobacteria; order Pseudomonadales; family Halieaceae; genus Marimicrobium. Next base: position 240 of record JBDNIE010000353.1, read on the forward strand.
AGGTGTCTTCCAGCGAAGATTGGTCCACGTGAAAAGAGTAGGCGTCTTTCATCAGGAATTCGCGAGCGCGCATGATGCCAAAACGCGGCCTTATTTCATCGCGGACCTTGGTCTGTATCTGGTAGAGATTGAGCGGCAGTTGCTTGTAGCTCTTGATCTCGTCACGCACCAGACTGGTGATCACTTCCTCATGCGTGGGGCCCAGGCAGAAATCACGTTGATGCCTGTCTTGAATGCGCAGTAACTCGGGACCGTACTGTTCCCATCGGCGGGATTCCTGCCAGAGCTCAGCGGGTTGCACCACTGGCATGCTGATCTCCTGTGCGCCGGATGCATTCATTTCCTCCCGCACCACACCTTCCACCTTACGCAACACGCGCAAGCCTAGCGGCAACCAGGTGTAAAGACCCGCCGCCAGTTTGCGGATCAGGCCGGCGCGCAGCATCAGTTGATGACTAATGACCTCAGCGTCTGCGGGCGTTTCTTTTTGCGTGGCTATAAGGAACTGACTGGTGCGCATGAATCTGTCCGCTGGGTTGGGTGGCGAGGGCGCCTAGTTTACGTGTGAATATCTTGAGCGTACAGCGCCTACTGGTGTTGGTCATTTCCGGTGACAGAGGTGATTCTATAATGAATATATCGGCGCGTCCTGGTATTCGGAACGTGGTGTGAGGGCGTCTCTGACACTATTAAAACAGCGTATTTTCGGTGCAAATGTAGAAAACACTTGTATTGCAGCGTTTCCTGATTTATACATCCTCTTGCAGCTCATGGCAGGGCGTTTTTGTCAGTGTGGAAAACACCGTGTATGGGTTTCCAGAGGGTTTCAATTAAAATTTTTAGGGAAGGTTGAAAACAATATGGCAACTAAAAAAATAGCTAAAAAGGTTCCAAAAAAGGTAGCAAAACCCGCCGCTAAAAAAGCAGCTCCGGTGAAGAAGAAAGTCGCTACTGCGTTACAGTCGAAAATGACCAAGAGCCAAATTGTTGCAAGTCTGGCTGAGAGCACTGGCCTGACTAAAAAGCAGGTGAGTTCTGTTATGGATGAGATGGATGCGCTGGTAGAGCGCAGTATCAAGAAGCGTTCAGTGGGTGAATTCACTATGCCAGGCATGATGAAAATCACCACTGTCAGCAAGCCGGCCCGCAAGGCGCGCAAGGGTATCAATCCATTTACTGGAGAAGAGACCATGTTTAAAGCCAAGCCTGCGAGCATTGCAGTAAAAGTTCGTCCGCTGAAGAAGCTCAAGGAATTTGCCGCCTCTTAGGTGATGCTCCGGCCGGCTTGCCCAGGCAAGCCGGCCGCCGATTTAGTTCTCCAGTACCGGCCGGTGCGGGGATTTTTTGCCCATCTAATTCACTCCCTCTGCGCTTGGCCTGCACGCCTGCATGGGTTAAAATCCGCGCCTCAATTTTTCATCTAACCTGCGAATTTATTGCTGATAGGGACATTCCATGCCGATTTATGAGTACCAATGTCAGGCCTGTCAGGAGCAGCTGGAGGCTTTACAGAAATTAAGCGATGCGGCACTGCTCGATTGCCCCAAATGTGGCCAGCCCTCCCTGAAGAAAAAGATCTCCGCCGCAGCCTTTCGCCTGAAGGGCAGTGGCTGGTATGAGACCGACTTCAAAACCGGCAATAAGAAAAACCTGGCCGGCGGCGCCGAAAGCTCAGGCAGCGGTGACAGTTCCGCCGCAGCCTCGACTGGCGAGAGCAAATCGAGCGATAACAAGACCGGCGATAACAAGACCAGCGACAACAAGACCAGTGACAACAAGAAAAACGATGGTAAGACAAGTGACACCAAGAAAAGCGACACCAAGAAAAGCGACAGCAAATCAGGCGATAGCAAAAAGTCAGCCTAATCCCAGGCCCACCGTGGGCCCGGCCTGCCAATCCATACGGGATACAGACTATGCGCAGTCATTATTGTGGCGCCCTGAGTACAGCTAATATTGACGAGACGATCACCCTCTGCGGTTGGGTTGATCGCCGTCGCGATCACGGTGGCGTCATTTTTCTCGATTTGCGTGACCGCCAAGGGATTGTGCAGGTGGTGTTTGATCCCGACACTGAAGAGCATTTTAAGAGCGCCGACAGAGTGCGTGGCGAGTATGTTTTGAAGGTGACCGGCCGGGTGCGTGCGCGATCCGAGGGCACGGTTAATGCGGCGATGGCGACCGGGCAGATCGAGGTGTTAGGCAAGGAACTGGAAATCCTCAATGCCGCCGCAACGCCGCCCTTCCAGCTCGACGAGTACACCAACGTCGGTGAAGAGGTGCGCCTACAGTACCGCTATATGGATCTGCGGCGCCACGAAATGCAGCAGCGCCTGATCCTGCGCTCGCGCGTCACCAGTGCCGTGCGCAACTTCTTTGATGCTGAAGGCTTTCTCGATATTGAAACGCCCATCCTCACCCGCGCCACGCCAGAAGGCGCCCGCGACTATTTAGTCCCCAGTCGCACGCATCCGGGTAAGTTTTTTGCCCTGCCGCAGTCGCCTCAGTTGTTCAAGCAACTGCTGATGGTCTCGGGTTTCGATCGTTACTACCAGATCGCCAAGTGTTTTCGCGATGAGGACCTGCGCGCCGATCGCCAGCCCGAGTTCACACAGATAGATATAGAAACATCTTTCCTTAATGAGCAGGAGATTATGGCGATTACCGAGCGCATGATCCGCGGTTTGTTCAAATCCGTGCTCGATGTCGATCTCCCTGAGTTCCCGCATATGACCTATGCGCAAGCAATGGAGCGTTTCGGATCCGACAAGCCCGACCTGCGTATCCCACTGGAGTTAGTCAGCGTTGACGACCTGATGCAGCAAGTGGAGTTTAAGGTCTTTCGCGGGCCTGCAGATGACCCGGCAGGCAGGGTGGCCGCGCTGAAAGTGACCGGCGGCGCCTCCATTAGCCGCAGGGATATTGACGACTACACCAAGTATGTATCGATATTTGGTGCGCGCGGTCTGGCTTGGATCAAGGTCAACGATATCGGTGCAGGTATTGAAGGGCTGCAGTCTCCGATCCTGAAGTTTATGCCTGAAGACATCGTTGCGCAGATGATGCAGCGTCTAGGTGCTGCCAACGGCGATATTATTTTCTTTGGCGCAGATCGCGCGCGCGTAGTCAACGAAGCACTGGGTGCGCTGCGTATCAAAGTTGCTGAAGACCTGGGCATGGTGGCGGACGGTTGGGCGCCGCTGTGGGTAGTGGATTTCCCTATGTTCGAAGAGACGGCCAATGGCGGCTGGACACCCTTGCATCACCCCTTTACTGCACCATCGTGTGATGTGTCAGAACTGGCAGCCAACCCGGGCCAGGCCCTCTCGCGTGCCTATGACATGGTGCTCAATGGCACTGAGCTGGGCGGCGGCAGTATCCGTATCCACAAGCACGATATGCAGGAGGCGGTGTTTCGCATCCTGGGTATCGACGAAGCAGAGGCGCAGGAGAAGTTTGGCTTCTTGCTGAACGCCCTGCAGTACGGTGCGCCGCCGCACGGTGGACTGGCGTTTGGTCTGGATCGGCTGGTAATGCTGATGACGGGCGCTTCTTCTATTCGGGACGTCATCGCGTTCCCCAAGACTCAGAGTGCCGCCTGTGTGATGACAGATGCGCCGGGGGATGTGGGGGCGGAGCAGTTGAAGGAGTTGAATATTCGGCTGCGGCAGACTCGGGAGATGCCTGAGCAGGCCGAATAGCCTGGTAGTCCAGGGTATTTATGGCTGCTCGATTGGCGCTGCCTTAAGCTGCAGGATCGGCGGTAAAAGGAAGGGTATCGGGCTGGGGCCCGCCGTGAACCCATTCATGATGGCCTTCTTGCCAGCACCTTACCCAGTTCGCCCCGCGCCGATGTATCCGTTTCGGAGCTACCCAGAAAAATCCTGACCCGCGCCTACAGACCAACACTGTAAATACGTCCATAATAGAAGGCTGACGCAGTCGGCGGAATTGGGTATGTCTTTAATCCTGGGAATTGATCCCGGATCACAGAAAACAGGCTTTGGCATCATTAGCTATGTGTCGGGGCGCAGCGAGTATGTCACCAGCGGCGTTATTCGTTTGCCCGCCGGTGAGTTGCCCGAGAGATTGCGGATCATTTTTGACAGCGTGACTGAACTGATCGGCTTGCATTGCCCGCAGGAGCTGGCGATTGAGCAGGTGTTTATGGCCAAAAGTGCCGGTTCTGCGCTTAAATTAGGCCAGGCCCGCGGTGCGGCAATTGTTGCCTGCGCGGTGCAGGGCATGCCGGTATCAGAGTATTCGGCGCGCCAGATCAAGCAGTCGGTGGTGGGCACAGGTGCGGCAGACAAACTGCAGGTGCAGCATATGGTCAAAGTGCTGCTGAAGTTGCCCGCAACGCCGCAGGAAGATGCTGCCGATGCATTGGCGGCCGCATTGTGCCATGCGCATACGCAGCACAGTATGATCAACATGGCTGGCGCCACCGCGGTGCGCCGGCGCAGAATTCGCTGACAGGGTACCCATCGAATGATAGGTAGAATCAGAGGTAATCTCGTGCATAAGCAGGCTCCGCTGATCCTGGTGGAAGTGGGGGGTGTGGGCTATGAGTTGCAGGTTCCGATGACCACTTTGTTCCAGTTGCCTGCGCTGGGGTCGGAAGTGTCATTGATGACGCA
>JBDNIE010000354.1:0-3406 GCA_041688425.1 Halioglobus sp.
ACAACGAAGCGACGCTACCTGATTCCGGGCGCATACCGTCAATCGACTGGAAACAGAGCACGGTGCAATTGATGGATAGCGTAATTCGTCAGATGCCAATATCTCTGCGCTAAGCGAACTCTAACGCCTGTCGCAAACTGCGCTGACTATCGGCGTGAACGGATTGGCGCGGGCCAAACACAGGACATCATCAAACCCATTGGAGATGAAAAATGAAAAACGTATTAGCCATCACACTAACGAATCAGAGAGCCAAGGTGGCAAACCAAATCGCCAAGAGGGATGCTGAGTTTGCCGAGTTGAAAGACCAAATGACCCAGAGGTCTGAGGGAATTGCAGAACTTCAAAACCAAATGACTAACAGATACGCCGAAATTTCAAACCTTCGGGTCCAAATGGCTCATAGGTATACCGAGACTGCAGAGCTGCAAGACCAAATGGCTCAGAGGTATGCCGAGATAGCAGAGCTGAGAGAGCAAATGGCGCAGAGAAATGCCGAGATTGCAGAGCTGAGAGACCAAGCGACCCGGAGAGATGCCGAGACGGCAGAGCTGAAAGATCAGATACTCCAGATGAAAAACGCAAACGAGGAGCGCTTGTCCGAAATGGAAATCGCGCTGTCAAAACTTCTGCCAGATCGGTCTGCAAAAGACCAGGTAGACTCGACTGACTGATGGCCCTTATCAGGATCAGTGATTGCATGGCGTGTAATACTAAATCCATTACCGATGTCCATCGCCGATGGCTGGACTAGGACAGAAAACGCGTTTCAATAGGTTCAAATACAATAGATTTTGATTTGGACGAAGTTGCGGAAATACAAATCAAAGCTGTTTCGAGCATGACAAGTCACCAAAAGGTATTGCTTGTTTGGTCTGTGCGCTCGGTCACGGAAAGAGATTGTCTGAGGTAACAATTCCTTGTATTGTCTGCGGCTGTCACAAATTTTTGGAGTTTGAGTTCCATGTTGCATAATACAGCAAAATCTCTTTCGGCCGCGTTGATTGGTTTCATGTTGATGGGCCTCACGGCAATTTGCTCTGCAGAGACCGTGCTAATAACAGGTTCCAACTCGGGCATCGGATTTGCCTTTGCCGAGCAGTATGCGTCCATGGGATGGAAAGTTATTGCCACGCACCGCCGCGACGAAGCCCCGGAAACACTGAAAGTACTGGCTCAGAAATACGACACAGTCCAAATAGAGCGCATGGATGTCAGCAGTATTTCTGAAATCGACAGTCTGGCAAAAAAACTGAAGGGAGTCCCTATCGATGTGCTGATCAACAATGCTGGCGTTATGGTAGTCGGCAAGCTTGGCGCACCCGGAGTCGCAGCGGCACAGGAGTTTGGCACGCTCGATTATGAACAATTCGATACCTTCATGCGTACCAACGTCATGGGGCCCATCAAAATCGCAGAGGCCTTTGTGGACAATGTCAGAGCAAGCAAAGATGGCAAGGTTGTCAACATCAGTTCACACGCTGGTTCTATCACTCCTGCCATTACCTGGTTTCGCGAAGGCTACTGGTATAAATCCAGCAAGGTAGCGATGAATATGGTGATGAAAAATCTCGCCTACGACCTTAAGAAAGACAATATCGTGGTCATCATGTTTCATCCCGGCGGCGTACGCTCGGAAAAATTGAAGGACATAGAGTTCCCTGGCCTGATGGAACCGTCCGAAAGCGTTGGCGCTATGGTGAAAATAATTGACAGCCTGACGATGGCCGATTCAGGTCAGTTTATTGACTACAAGGGAGAGCCGGTGCCACTTTAACCACCTCCAATACACACAAATCACGTACAGAGCCATCTCAGGTGTAGGTCGGCTCTTAGAACTGTATATATCGACAATTACTCACTTTCAAAATGGCTTAGCGTACGTGGCTGATTACACCTATAACGATAACGATTTAGCAATGCCGATATTGTCTGAGAAATTTTCTAGTCGCATCGGGGATGGCACTGGCTACCATGAGGAAGCGTTTCACAATATCATTCTGCTGTTGGCCCACACCTGCAGTGAAGGATCAGTTGCAGATGTAGGGTGTGGCATGGGAAGAACGACTCAGGTCATCGCGCCTATCGTGAAAGAAGTAGTATCTCTGGAGCCGGACACCACTCGCTGGGAATATACGCGCGAGCTTGTTCACAAACACAGCAATGCCAGTGTTCTCAATGAGACAACGCAGGACTATATTCTGCGCAACCCCGGAAAGCATTTTGACCTCGTGATTCTTGGCATGGTGGTGCAACACCTGCCGACGCAAGTGACTACAGCCATAATGAACGACATTCTCACCTTAACAAAAAGGGGGGCAATAGCAGTCGTTTCCACAACCCACGCGCTAGAAAAAACACGTTGCTTTACCTATCAACACGTCGCGAACGGCCAACCTAGACCCAAAACAAGTGAGGACGAGTTCAATCGCTATGCAGCCGCTACAGCCTCCCAGGACAAGGGACTTCCTGTACGGCGATTCTCCCGGGCGGAGTTTGAATCGATTGTGCCACCAGATTTTGAGATAATTTCGTGGGGACAATACTCTTACTGTCGGCCAGAACACCTGGATTATTTTGCATGGCTGGATGGTGTTGCACCAGATGAACTGGCCGATGTGGGCAATAGCCAGTACTTGGTGCTCAAAAGAAACTGATACCCGATTGCAACCATTGGCCGTCGACAAAGTGCGTTACCGACCGGAGATCGATGGGCTCCGCGCTATAGCAGTGCTCAGCGTTGTAGCCTACCACCTCCAGCCGGACTTACTGCCCGGGGGCTTTGTCGGTGTCGACGTCTTTTTTGTGATCTCGGGTTACCTGATCTGTCGCAACATACTCTCCGCGGTAGAACAGGATAAATTTACCCTCGGGAGCTTCTATAGCGGACGTATCCGCCGCCTGTATCCCAGCTACCTAACGGTCATTTTAGCCAGCACCGCTGCCGCGTGGTTCCTGCTGACACCGGACAAAATGCAATTCTATGCCACATCGCTGATATCTTCGTTGCTCTACTTCTCCAATATCACGTTCTGGCTGCAGGCCGGTTATTTCGATATCAACTCAAGCCTTAAACCTCTGCTGCACACCTGGTCACTGTCGGCGGAAGAGCAGTTTTACCTGATCTTTCCGATGATAATTCTGCTTACCCTGCGCTTGCGCTTTCGACTGCGCTATGTTTTTTCAGCGCTGTTGCTACTGTCGTTCACCGCCAATTGCCTGATGCTGGAGCGTTTACCCAGCGCCGTTTTCTACTTGTTACCATTTCGGGCCTGGGAGTTACTAGCCGGCGCTTTGCTGGCCCTGGGAGTTTATCCGGGCGCGGTCTACGCCAAGTGGCATCGCTGGAGCATGCTCGCGGGAGTCGTATTGATCGGGGCATCCTTTGCGCTGATAGATCACACAA
>JBDNIE010000063.1:0-13807 GCA_041688425.1 Halioglobus sp.
ACATAAACATAAACATAAACATAAACGGAACAGGCTTAAAGGAAACTCGATTTTGAACAATCACCGTGAAGGCTGGAAGATACTTTTGAACCAACTGCAACAGCGCAACGCTGTCGCTAGCGCTATGGGTGGTCCTGAAAAAGTGGGCAAACAGGCAGCACGAGGGCGATTAGATGCGCGCGAGCGAATCGCCTGTCTCTGCGACGAAAGCAGTTTTAACGAGTACGGCCTACTGGCAGGCAGCAACCCGCCGGGCCTTCAAGAGTCTCTTCCCTGCGACGGCGTGGTGGGCGGCACCGGACGCATTAACGGGCGCAGTATCGTGCTGATTGCCGAAGACTTTACGGTCAAGGGCGGCTCCATTGGTCATCCCAACGCCGCCAAACGCACCCGTCTGGTGCGACTTGCTCTGGAGCAACGCCTACCGCTGGTGCTCATGCTCGACGGCGCTGGTGAGCGCGCCGGCAACCAGACAGATCGCTATCCAAACTGCCCCAATGACCTGCAATTGGTTGCAGACTTAAAGGGCCAGGTACCGGTAGTCACTCTGGTGCTCGGCACATCTGCAGGCCACGGCGCCCTCACTGGCGTCTTCGCTGATCTGATTATTATGGCTGAGGGCTCCGCCATGTTTTCAGCAGGCCCACTGCTGGTGCGCGCCGCACTGGGTATTGATACTACACCAGGCTCACTCGGTGATGCCGTGCTGCATACTCGCCATAGTGGTGTCGCCCACAATCTGGGAAAAACCGAACATGACTGCATAGCGATGGCGCGTTACTTCCTGTCGCTTCTGCCGTCCTGCGCAGACTCTGCGCCACCCGAGCAACGCGCGCATCCGGCGGCGGCAAAGCGGCCAACCGATAGTCTTATGGACATAATTCCGCCGCAGGTAAACCAGGCTTATGACATGCATCGAGTGCTGAATGAACTGGTCGATGCGCAGAGTCTTTTTGAGCTGCAGCCTGACTACGGCCGCAGCATGATAGTCGCGCTGGCCCGAATAGGAGGTTTACCGTGTATGCTGCTGGCCAATCAGCCCGCTGTGCAAGCGGGCGCCATAACGTTTGAGGCGGCCAACAAGGCCAGCCATTTCATTGAAGTCGCAGACAACTTCAACCTACCACTGATCAGTCTATTGGATAACCCTGGCGTGATGCCTGGGCCAGCCGCTGAAAAGTCGGGCATTTTGCGCGCTGCGGGCAAAATGTTCCTCGCACAACGGCGCTATCGAGGTCGTAAAATCGTCGTCACCCTACGCAAGGCATTCGGCTTTGGCAGCTCGGTGATGGGCATGAACCCCTGGGACAGCCAAATCATCAGCCTTGCCTTGCCCTGCGTGAATCTTGGCGGCATACCCGCAATCGGCGGCGCGCAAGCCGCAGGCGCCAGCGATGAAGATGCAAAGAAGCTGCAAGAAATTCAGTCGGGCGCCTGGGTCCCCGCTGATGCGATGGCGTTCGACAAAGTGATCGCACCTGCCGACTTACGTAATGAGTTGATAAGTGCCCTGTACCTAAAAACCCCGGCATAGTTCTCGTGCTTAGGAGTGTGTAAAAATAGCGTTATTACCGCTGAACTAGTGACAGAGGACTGCTTTCATGCCACCATCATATTTCGCTTAGAAAACGATCCGAGACTCATGTGACCATAAGAAAAATCTTGCAGCAATGTTTTATCGGCTTGTTTGCCACACTGTTTGTCTCAGCCACCTTCAGCGCCATCATCAGCAAGGAAGACTACGGTTATCCAATTACTGATCGCTTCGCTGCCACCGTGGTGGGCACACCCGATGGCTTCCAAGCCGCGCTACCGGAGTCGATTCCCTTCGAGGGAAGAAGCATTACCATATTTCCTGAACGCGTTACCCCTGACGTGTTCTTTTACGGCAGCAAACTTCTCTATTCTGTTGCGTTGCAAGACTCCAAGGCACCACTAATATTCCTTATTGCCGGAACGGGCGCATCCCACAACGGCAGTAAGAGTGTGAACATGGCCAAAGCATTTTATCAGGCTGGCTTTCATGTCGTTTCGATCTCCTCGCCCACTTACAATAACTTTGTTATTGCCGCCTCAAAAACCGGCGTAGTAGGCCACGCAGAGAGAGATGCGGAAGATATCTACCGTGTATTTGAAATGATCTGGGCTGAACTGAAGAATGAAATTGACGTCAGCTCCTTTAATCTTACCGGGTACAGCCTCGGCGGATTTAATGCCGCCTATGTTTCCAAGCTGGACGATGAGCGCAAATCGTTCATTTTCGATCGCGTGCTGCTGATCAATCCTCCGGTTTCACTGTATAACTCAATCTCACTGCTTGATCGCATGACGCAGAATATACCCGGTGGTATTAATAACTTTAACGAGTTCGTCGACAAGCTTATCAACGCTTATACAAACACCTATAACGAGGGCTTCGACGCCGGTGGCGGAGATTTTCTTTACAAAGTCTATCAGTCCCTCAATTTAAAAGATGAGGAACTGGCCGCCCTGATTGGGATATCGTTCCGCATTTCCTCAGGCTCCCTTGTCTTTACATCCGATGTTATGGCGGATTACGGCTATATCAAACCGAAAGGCATGGAGCTGAATCGTTATAGTGTCCTTGACGTCTACAACGAGGTGTCGCTACGACTTGGCTTCACTGATTACTATCATGAATTCTTCTATCCGTATTACAGGGCAGATTACCCCAATGAGTCCCGTGATGAATTCATCTCCGCCATCAGCTTGCGCAGCATTGAAGACTACTTGCGCAACACCAAGAAGATCACCGTGATGCACAATGCCGATGACGTCATTCTTGAGCCGGGAGAAATAGACTTCTTCCCCGAAGTATTTGGCGACAGAGCCACCATATACCCCTACGGTGGCCACTGTGGAAATATGAACTACCGCGACAATGTCGCACGTATGGTTGCCTCTTTTGGTAAAGCGGGAGGCCAACAATGAAGTTGATCTTGTGTAACACCGCTGTGGTGCTGCTTTTACTCTCACTCGGCGCTTGCAGCAGCGGCCCACCCCCTCAGCAACAAGCAGCAGACTTTCCTGAGCCAGTATTCGCGGCCAAGCGTATCCTGCCCCCCGATCACGCAGACCTCACTGCGGTCTATGATCCGTGGACAGGGCTGAACAAGCGCATCTACAACTTTAACTACCATTTCAACAAGGCGATATTCCTGCCCGTGGTCCGCGGCTACGAGGCCGTGGTCCCCAGTGCAGGTCGCACCGGGGTAAAGAATTTCTTCAATAACTTTGAAGACCTCCTCACCATGTTGAACTCTGCACTGCAACTGAAACCAAACAAGGTTGCAAGCAGCGGCAGTCGTGTAATCGTCAACTCTACCGTTGGTGTTTTTGGGCTGTTTGATGTAGCAACGGCTATGAATATTTCCAGGCCCATGGAAGACTTCGGCCAAACACTGGGGCACTGGGGCGTCGGTCAGGGTCCGTATCTGGTATTGCCTTTGATCGGCCCATCAAATCTTCGCGATGCACTTGGCAAGTTACCCGATACCTATGTGCAAATCACGGTCCAGGATAAAGTTCTTTCGCAGCCAGTCGGCCTGTCTGCGATGCTACTTTATCCGATTGATAGTCGTGCTAATACTGCATTTCGTTACTATCAAAACGGGTCTGCCTTTGAGTATCAAATGGTCCGCTGGCTATATTCGACCAAGCGCGAACTGGATGTTAAACAATGATTTCGGGGATCAACGTGATTCGCTATTTGCTCCTGAACTGTTTTGTCTTCGCGCTATTGCTGTCGGGCGCTGCGTTTGCGGACGCGCCCGCGCAGCCGCTTGAACCCGTCAGGATAGGGACGACCCAGTCACTCACTGGGCACTACAAAGAGTTTGGCATCGAACAACTGCGCGGTTTGCAAATGTGGGCTACAGATGTCAACGCACGCGGTGAATTATTGGGGCGCCCTGTGGAGATTGTCTACTACGATGACGGATCACGCGATGCTGGCACCGTCGATGGATTTACCAAACTGATTGGGCAGGACAATGTGGATATACTGGTAGGCCCGTACTCCTCGTCCCTCACCCTTAAGGCCAGCCTGGTCGCTGAAAAGTATGACATCCCGATGGTGTCCACTGCCGCCTCTGCAGATGACATTTGGAGCCGTGGACTTACCAACATTTTTGGCACCGACACGCCCGCCAGTGACTATTTGAAAGGATTGCATGTCGCCGCCGACGCAGGAGCCAAAACCGTTGCTATCATTTATGCGCGCACCGACTTTGGGGAGAACGTCGCGGCGACTGCCGAAGCCCAACTAGAGCGGCACGGCTTAAAACTGGTACTGATTGAGGGTTATGCGCCCGAGCAGCGTGACTTTACTGCATTGGCAAAGCGTCTGGGCGCAGTGAACGCGGATGTTGTTTTTGGTATTTCTTACTTCGATGACTCTGTCGAACTGGTCCGCGCCCTGAAGAAGGAACGGGTAAAACCGAAGATGCTGGGCTTCACTGTTGGGCCTGGCCTGCGCGAGTTTGCTGATCGGTTAGGGCCGGATGCAGAGGGCGTGTTCGGTGTGGTGCAATGGCTGCGCAGCTCGCGTGAGCCGGGCGCGCAGGATTTCGCCTACCGCTTTGCACAAAAATACGGCTATAACCCAGGCGTCTACGCCGTTATTGGTTATAGCGCGGGAGAGGTCCTGGAGTCTGCCATTCGCCTTGCTGGCACCACCGAGCACGCCGCAGTCCGTGAACAATTGCGAACGATGTACTTTCAAGCCTTGATTGGTTCTTACGATGTCGATGACACTGGCCGCCAAAAAAATCGGAAAAATCTCGTCTTGCAGTGGCAGAATAACGAGCGCAAATTAGTCGCGCCTGTAGCACTCGCGCAGAGCCCCCTGATCTATCCAATGCCTTAGCTTAGCGGAACCCAGGGGCGATGCCCCTTCTCGATCAGTTCCACTAAAGATTCGCATCCGCTGTTTATTGCTTGCCTTGATCGTTAAAAAACCCAAAGTTTGGCGATGACATCAAGGTGGTATGGGGCGAAAGATCCGATATCCACCTTGGCAATGCTGTATAGTTCTATTTCATTTATTCCTAATCAGGCTGCCGCTCCCGCTACTAGTCGGCCACACCCACGAGACTATACTGGCATATTGCACGCCAGATGCGGGGACGCGACGGAAGCGCAATCAAAAATGTACAACGCTGATCGTCACGCTAAAACCATGAGTTGGAGTTATGATCCATGATCTTCACGTTACGAGCTGGCACAGCTTTGCTCGGTAGTATCATTTTTTTCGACGCAGAATATACAGAGTGCCGGGCGTAACGGTGGCGTATTTTCAACCGTATAAAATCGCTCTGGCCATTATTCTGTGCCTGGGAGTCACCGAACACGGCTATGCACCTAACGTCTACTGGCAGGAGTGGTCGATAGATGCCAGCGGCAATGGCGCTGATGGCGTCAACACCGGCGACTTCAACCGGGACGGGCTAGTCGATGTGGTTTCCGGGTGGGAGCAATCCGGAGATATGATGCTATACCTCAACCCAGGCCCTGTTGCCGTTAGGGACGCAGCCGCATGGGACCGTGTAGACATCAGTGGCGGTGGGACCATGAAGGGTATTGAAGACGCTGCATTTGCAGACCTTGATCTCGATGGATTCGATGACGCAGTACTGTCCAGTATCGAGAGCGATACCCAGACGCTTGGCATCCACTGGCTGGCTGGCAACAACATAAATGAGCCCTCCGACTGGCAGGTCATCAACCTGGCGCCGAGTAGACGTGCGGGATATATGAAGGCCAGAGCCGCTCAGATCGACGGCGTGGGTGGCGCCGATATCGTCGCGGGCACCAAAACATTGGATGGCAACACAGCTGGCATATTCTGGTTCAAGGCGCCGGAGGGCGCTTCGCTCGCCGCGACCGCACACTGGCCGCGTTTCTACGTGGGAGAGGTCGACGTGAAGACCGTCACTCTCGTTATCAAGGATATGGATGCCGACGGTGTCCAGGATATTGTGTTCGCGGGACGACAAGGGGTTGGCTGGTTCAAGAATCCGGGGCCGGAGGCACTGGGGGAATCCCCGGGCACCGCTGCTTGGGAACGCATCATCATCACAGAAGCAGGCAGTGAATTCACATTCTGCGATCACATTCTCGACGGCATGGAAGACATGATTGTCGCGACATCGCATAATTCGGGCATGGTGGGAAAGTGGCTAAAACGCCTCGATACCACCGGCCGACACTGGGCTGAGTATCCCATCACATCTGATGAGTTACGCACCGAGCACAGTAGCTTCCTGAAGTTCGCCATCAAAGGGGTCGCTTGCGGATATGTCGACGAGGATGATCGAATAGACGTTGTTTTCACGGCCAGTGGCCATGGCCACGGTGTGTTTATGATGACCCCGCGCACTGACATAACCAGCGGAGTGACCTGGGACCTCGTCAATCTCACGCCGTATGCAGACTACATGAAGTACGACAATCTTAGATTGATTGATATGGATGTCGATGGCGATCTCGACGTGGTGACAACGGAAGAGGGGTGGGGAATTTTTACCACTGGAGACGGCGTGCTCTGGTTGGAAAATCCACGTTCTCCAGCGGAAATATTAGTCAAAAACTGACGACAGGCTCTTTATAAAGGACAAGATACGCGCCCGCTTCATCAAACTGGTTAAATGACTTATGTTATTACTGTACCGGGAAATAAAACAGATTTAGCGGCTCTATGGGGCTATAGTGAAATTGCATCAAGGCCTCTGGTGAAAGCATGCGCAAGTCGCAGACCGGCCGCTTCCATCGTTGCCGTGCACGCCCACACAGGGCCAGGAGTCACCATTATGTCAAAGATTCAGCGCAGTAATAAAGAAACCAAGAAACAATCAACCCTTACGCCTAAGGAAAAGAAAGCCGCCAAACGGGACAAGAAAAAATCCGGCGGGCATGTGCCCTTTGTTGTCAAAGACAACTGAAACCAACACACTTTTTCAGACCAACAGTGGGCACAACCCTAGGACGACGCTGCGCTTCTCTCCACGGTTAATTGCACACACTGCGCAGATCTTTTAGATTCAACGCGTCATCAGATGTCCGGAACCCAATGTCGGTAGCGTCTCGTGAGGTGCACCTCCAGCAAAGAATCAGGTGTTTTATACTACCTACTATCAAACTGGCGAAAACTTATGTCCGAGAATAGCAGCGAGTATCCGTCGACGTCTGTAACGCCTACCTCTGGTGAAAAACCTGTTGAGAAGCCCAAAGACAAACCAAAGGAGCTGAATATCTCCGAGATTCTACAGCAAAGAAGGGCCGATAGTGCCGGCAGCCCTGATGGAGTCGATCTGAGAAATCTTCTGGTCCAGCGCACGATGGAGAGGCACAGCTGCAGCAAGGAGCAGGCACTCGCAGTGATTCTGGCATTTAGTGGCTGATCGCTTATCTTTTTGGTAGTAGAGGAAAAGAATCACCGCTTCACTCAGCACGTGCACAGTGAATTACAGATTAAAACTTCACTGGTAAAGTAAGTGCTATTCATTACAGGTTCCGTTTTCAACTGTACCGGCTACCCTATACTCGCGACACATCGGCAATCACACCATTCATGTGCGACATTCCCGAGCCCGGCTCAATAGACTCCGGGCCATCAGGCATTATTACATTGACGTTAGCACCTGCTGTATGACGGGCGACGCTGAGCCCATCGGCCCGCTGATGGCCCCAACCGTGAGGCACTGAAATTGTTCCCGGCAGCATGTCTTCATCTACCTTGACGGGTACTTCAACGAAATTTTGACCCACGCTGATTCGCGCCATATCGCCGGCTACCAAGTTTCTCAATTGCGCATCCTGGGGATGTATATAGAGGTAATTGGTATTGCGTTCGCCTTTCACGAATGACTCAACATTGTGTGCCCAACTGTTATGGCTAAAACGCTCCCGTTTCTGTATGAGTTTTAATGCACCTGCGTTCTGCTGTTCAGTTTCAAATATCTTATCCAGCCCTTTGGCGCGTTCAACCAAGTCAGGAGGCGCCAGTTCCACTTTACCGGAGGGTGTGTTCACCCTTTTCCCCAGAAAGTCACCCGGCTGGTTTGGCTGCAACAACATACCATCTGGATACTTTCGCAATTGCCGCAAGCCACCCAGTTTTGCGGAAATCGTCAGCAATGAGATAAAAAGTCGATCCAACGATGTTCGTTCGCACAGTAGAGGTATTTTACTGATTGCCTCAGCCGCATTACTGAACCACTGAAAGAGTCTCGATCCCGCTATCGGCCTCCCCGCCACCCGACATAGCTGACGAAAGACCAGGCCCTCGTCTCTCGATTCGCCCGACGGGGACAGCATGGGTTCGGTATAGGTAAAACTTCGAGTCGGCATCAGCCCCATAAAAGTAAAAAAGTAAAACGGGATGTCGGCCCGTTCCAGGCTATGCAGCCCGGGCAGTATGTAGTCCGCATACTCGGCAGTTTCGTTGCGCACTATATCCATGCATACAAACAACTCCAGATCCTCGAATGCAGTGGCCAATCGGCCACTCCCCGCACACGTCAACAGAGGGTTGCCCGCCATATTAAACATGGCGCGCACTTTACCCGGCCCGGGCGTGAGGATTTCATCCGCCATAATACCGGCGGGAATGGTGCTGTTGACGTAGGGAATATTATTGATGCGGGACTTGGGTACCTGGTCTATGGGAGGCGGAGCCGGAAATAGACCTTTGCCTGCCAGTACACCACCCTTCTTATCAAGGTTTCCCGAGATTGCGTTGATTGCCTCCTGTAGCCAATACGCCATAAGCCCATGGCTGCCCTGATTCACCCCGGTAGAAGAGTAGATAGCAGCACCATCGGCAGCGAGGTAGGCATCGACCATAGCCTTAAGCGTCGTAGCGGAAATTTGCGTGACCTCGGCAACACGTTCCGGAGTCCACGGCGCTGCAATCTCTGCCAGCGCCTCATAACCATTCATGTACCGCTGTACGCGCTCCAGATCCACCCCGCCACGGCGAATAACCTCGTGGAGAAAACCCAACAGGAAAAAGACGTCGGTGTCGGGACGGATGGGGACATGCTCTCCGAGCCGCTTGGCGGATTCGGTATATCGAGGGTTGACCCAGTAGACCTTCCCTCCCCTGCCCTCGATTTCCTTGAGCCGCTCCATCGGGTGCGGCATGGTGATAAAGCTCATCTTTGAAATAACGGGATTGCTGCCTATCACAATCAACAGATGCGTGTGGTCAATATCCGGAAAGACCTGGTCGTTGGGACTACCAAACAGGCGTTCACCCCCGGCAAACTTGTTGGCACAGTCCTGAGTGCCTGGCGTAAATAACTTGTCAGCACCGAATGCCTTGAGAAAAAAGGTCATCATGGTCGTCGGCCACAAACTGAAGCCAATCGGGTTACCCATGTAGGCCGCTATCGATTCTCCGCCATACTGCTGATGGATCGATTTCATTCTTGCGCCAATTTCTTCAAGCGCCTGATCCCAACTGATGGGAACGAACTTCCCTTCCACTTTTTTCAAGGGCTGGTTCAAGCGATCAGGACTGTGTACGAAATCGGCCATTTTCAGGCCCTTGATACAGGCGTAACCTTTGCTCGCAACATGATCCTTGTTCGGCTCGATGTTAACGATCCGGTTATCACGGGTGCTGACAATGAGACCACACTGCGCTTCACAAATGCGGCAGATCGTTTTCTCATGTCTAACGTCGGCGACTGTCATAGTAGCTCCTGTTTAGTCCCGATCCGGGCTTCGGTATGCTTCGAGCACGGGATTCGCTGTTTCGGTGTTGCGCCGTGTATTACGACGTTGTCTGCACCTACTGCACCGTCAAAGATCAAAACGCTTGCAGTAGTCGGAAAACAGCGGACCGTGCTGCTCTTGGCTTAAACCGAACTTTTCCAGCGTGTAGTGATGTTCGCCATGCTTGTCTCGCGGCCGATCATCTAAATAACGCTGCATGGCCGCCCGCACTGCATCGCCAAATTCGAAATCGAAGTGAGCATAGAGATTTTCGATAACCTTAAGCGGATCAGAAATAATATCGTTGAACTGAACATCAAATATCCGACTGTCTTCATCAGCCATGGTCGCACGTTTTTCCATTCCCAGCCGCAGCATCTCGGAAAAATAGTCCACCTCAGCCTGAGCGGTTGCGAGGGGATCAATGTCATCGCTAAAGGCGCTATGTAATGTACAGGAAAGACTCGAAATGGAGCCCAAAACATCCATCGGCGCTCTATGGGTTTGCACGACTGTAGCATCGGGATACTGCTGTATCAAAGTATCAAGATACGCTAAATGTGGCGGCGTCTTTAACACCCAACGCTGCTCCATATAGTCCACCTGCATATGCTGCAGAAACTGCTGATGCCACTGATACGCGGCCGTCATATCCTGCTCCAGGGTCCAGTGCCTGTACTCGGGAATGTAGAAACTCACGCCAAACTGATCAGAGATAAAGTGCGGGGCCAGCAAGGCTACGCACTCCTGCGGCAGCTCTGCTCCCATGGCATGAATCGCTTGAAAGCCCGGCGCCAGTAACTCCATTTTGTTGACGCTTTTCTCAACGTCGGCAATGCGCGGGTCTGTGTGAAACGTCTGGCGCTGCGCCGGCGGAATCGGCTGCGCGACCTCCCAGGTACTCGGCGCGCGGTGTGCTGGGTCCTGCGCCAGTAGTTCATACAAAATCGTGGTGCCAGTGCGCGGCAGCCCCACTACAAATAGAGGTCGTATAATTTTTTGCAGGGCAATCTCAGGGCGCTTTTTGCGATACTCGGTCAGGTTCAATCGCAGCTTGAGACCATCAAGCAACATATCACGTACCGCAATGCGCCCCAGCTGTGAAAGCCTGGCTTCGCGTTCAAGTGATACGGCGAGTTTGTCCAGTGCCGGGAAAAAGCTCTCATCACCAAAGTCACTCAGGCCTGTTTCTTTCTTTGCCTTTTGAATCAGTGTTTCCGTGGGCAATAACCGTGGCCGTTCGATGCCCAGCTTTTTTGCCCCACGACCCAGACGGTTGATGAGTTTTATGGCAGTGGGCTGATCGGGAGAAGGGTATTGCATATCGGGCTCTTTTTAAATGTGGTGACGGTTCGTTACTGGCGACAATTCGAGGTTCCCCAAAAGGCGTCTATTCCATTGAGTAACCCTGCAGATCGTATTCAAGGCAATAGCCGCGCAGCGCGGAGAGTTAGTCGTTAGGAATCCGCTCTGATTTTGTAAAAAACAGACTGTTCACACAAACTCTTGTGAAGCGGCACTTCAATTAGCCAGCGTTGCAATCAGGGTCGCGGCTACTAGCGCCTTCGCCTGGCTCGTCTACACTCATAAAGCATCTGTCTTCGATAATAACTTGACGCGGGCGTTTTTCTATCTCCATGTCAATATCAGCAATACGCATGCGCCAGGGGGAAACCCAATGACGTCAAAATAATCAACAACGTTGATAATGCTGTTGTTATTGGTGTGCGCTTACCTGCCCAAGCAATGCCGATACTCTCTAGTGATGGTTCGTTGCTATCGGGTGTCAATGTAGATAGCGTACTATACGATATCACTTTTGGTGATGGCGTAGTGGAAGATCTATAGGGTGTGTCTTTAATCGGCGCCTGGGATTGTTTGCTTCATCTGAAGCTATTTCAACTGCCTTTGTGGTCGCCTTGAATTACACGGATTCCGTAGTTTTACCGAATGACATAACAGGTTGTGAAGACCTCTATAATTGCGAGTTATTACTGCCTGATGAGCGCTGGCTTGGTGGCACACTTCTTAATGGCGGAGACGCCTGTTTTTAGCTTTCATTCTTTCGCTGCGGAATCATTTTCAACTGAAAGCGGGTGACTCCGAAGATGGCCAATGGATAAGGAACGGCAATTCGATTGGAGCATTATTTGACCTGGATGATGACTCTACAACATGGGAGACCTTGACTTTTATGACCTTTAATCTCACAGCCCAGAATGCTATTCCCATTCCCGGAGTAGCTTGGGTAGGTGCTATGGCGCTGGCCATATTAGTGTTCGTCAGGCGCAAGCGCAAAGACGGAGGTGCATTTTTCCATTCTCATAAAATAAACGCCTCCTCATTAGTCGCATAACAACCATGCCTGAGATCACAAACACCCTTGAGCGATCATTGCTGAAAATATTTCCGCAGTTGCGGTCGCAAATAGCCATTGAGACTATCGCCTCGTTACCCACACCCGTAGAGTCGTTGCCGTTTTCAAAACACGCCTGGATCAAGCGCGATGACCTGACACATGCGGAATACGGTGGTAACAAAATTCGCAAGCTGGAGTTTATCCTTGCAGATGCGATTGGGAAAAAGGCCAAAAGGATTATCACTTTCGGAGCCATAGGCACAAATCATGGCGTGGCCACCGCGATGATGTGTCAGCAGTCTGGTCTGGAATGTGTTGTATACCTCTTCGACCAACCGCTAACCGCCACCGTCAGCCAAAACCTGTGTCTCATGCAGACTTACGGCGCCAAGCTGATCTATAAAGGCTCCCTACTCAAAGCGGTTTTGGCTTATTACAGCAGTCCTTATCGGTTGCGACCAGATTCCTATTTTTTGTTTGCCGGGGGTTCCAACCTGCATGGCACGCTGGGTTTTATCAATGCTGCCTGTGAATTGCAATGCCAGATTGAACAGGGAGATTGCCCTCTTCCCGAGGCCATTGTCTGCGCTGTGGGCTCCGGGGCCACCCTGGCAGGATTAACCTATGGCTGCCAGCTTATCGGGCTGAAGACGGACGTGATTGGTGTCAGGGTTGCACCGAAGCGCCTGGGGCCATTTCCCGCCTGCACGCCGGGCACTGTGCATCAGTTGATGATGGAGGCATATCGGTTCCTGACTAACAATTGTCGCAGGCAGATACTCCGACCGGAACCGGCGAATCTAATCGACCAATATTACGGCGACGGTTATGGGGTGGCGACAGAAAAAGGATTGCAGGCTATTGCGCGTTTCAAAGCGATAGGAATAACACTGGAGCAAACCTATACCGCTAAGGCAGCAGCTGCTTTTCTTGACCAACTGGATCATACCAGAGGAGCAGTAATCTTCTGGAACACGTTTAATTCCAGAGATATGGAGGCCAGGTCTTCTGCCGTCGCGACTCGGGATATACCGAACAACCTGCAGTGCTTTTTGGACTGAGCCAAATAATGCAATTTTGTATCCGTGCTCAGCTCCTTATGCCTAATGGTTCTTGGCCTATGCTGCTTACACCTAAAAGGCGTTTCCGCAGAAACCTCAAAGCGGCCCTTACGGCGAATCACGGGGTCAGGTCTTACATCCCATATTTCGGTATCGGCCATATAGCGGTGAGCCGGGCAGTTAAACAGGAATCACGGGGTCAGGTCTTACATCCCACAAGGAATCACGGGGTCAGGTCTTACATCCCACATAGTCCCTTGTCATTCCGAATCACGGGGTCAGGTCTTACATCCCACAGGAATCACGCGGAATAGGAATCACGGGGTCAGGTCTTACATCCCACAGGAATCACGCGGAATCACGGGGTCACAAGGAATCACGCAGGAATCACGGGGTCAGGTCTTACATCCCACATAGTCCCTTGTCATTCCGATGCGTATTTCGGTATCGGCCATATTGATCCTGCCCACCAATGATAGACACCCTGTTAAGCGAGTAAACTACCCTACAGAGGTGAACCATGACAGTAAAGACAAGAACGAAGAAGACAACCCGGCGGCAGCACTCTCCCGAATACCGGGAGGAGGCGCTGGCTTTGGCGGAGAAAGTGGGCATTCGCGAGGCGGCCCGGCAGCTCGGGTTGCAT
>JBDNIE010000064.1:0-17626 GCA_041688425.1 Halioglobus sp.
AAAGCCAGCGCCTCCTCCCGGTATTCGGGAGAGTGCTGCCGCCGGGTTGTCTTCTTCGTTCTTGTCTTTACTGTCATGGTTCACCTCTGTAGCGTAGTTTACTCGCTTAACAGGGTGTCTATCATTGGTGGGCAGGATCATTGTGTGCGGTCTTCGCCTTCGATAAATCTCCTGATGGTGGCGGCCCTGCGGCGGGAATGTAGACGTATCTCACTCATAAGTTTTCACACAGTCTGCACTCGGAGCAATCGCTCAAGTAGCGTCAGGGTATTTTTCATTTAGACGTTGTGCTTGCCTGCACCGAATCGAAGTAGTAAGTTTTTAATGAAGTTGGCGGGCACCTCTTGTATTTAACTCCTCGTGCAGCTAATAACACCTCAAATCCACGATGCATAAGGACACCCAACTGTGAAGCCATCAAAAATCATTCTAGCCATTATGGTACTTGCAACACTCCTTCTTCAGGGCTGCGCTGTTGTACCCGAATACCAGACTTTCTACTCCTATGCTCCACCCAAGGGCGAAGCAGCAAAATCATGCCTGTTCCAATGCAGCATGACGGAAACGCAGTGCGAACAGATCGTGCAAATGCGCCTGGATAGCTGCACAACTGCCGCTGCGGCAAAGGCACAAGCCTGTGCAACTCAGGCGACAATCACCTATAACACTTGCCTGGCAAGCGGCGCTCAGGGTTGCTACGAAAGCTGGTGCTCTACAGACCAGTGCGACGTGCCAAATAACTGCAAGTCTAAATATAACAGCTGTTATTCGATATGTGGCGGTGTAGTTTCTTCCGAAACACGTTGCGTGGCGAACTGCCAACCGCAATAAAAGCTACTCCCCCCGCGAATTAATCAACCAGTACGCTGAGCCGGAAAAGGACTTCGGGTGTCACTCGGAAGCTGAGCGAGACGACCGACTACAAAAACAGAAATGGCGCACGCGGAGGCCTAATAATGTGCTATCTAAAAAATGTTTCCACCCTGATTGTCGTTGTACTTTCGACATTGTCTTTTCAGGGGTGCGGAGCTACACCCTTTCAAACGCCGAGCAAAGAACTCGCCAGCTATTGCGAGTCTATACCCGGGGAGGAGGGTTGGAAAAAAACATACGAGTGCGAACATTACCGCCCAGAAAAGCCGGAGCTGAAAGAGAAGATGCCTGGTGCCGATGTGAAAATGCCTGGCACGGGCGATAGCAATGTTGGTGGTGTGAATGAAATTGCTGATAGTCCCCCCGAGGGGGAACTCGTCGGGATTCCAAGATCCGAATTGCCCACAGCCTGCTCTGCCAAACCTGGCGATGTGAAGTCACTGGCTGAATGCTGCAACGCCGTAAGTTTTCTCGTAGAAGCACCTTGTGTCAAAAAGAAATGCGCAGAGAACAAGCCAGACAAACCCTGGGCCAAGTGTGTATTGAAAAAGGAAAAATATGGGGTGCAGTGCAAAGATGTGGCTGACGCTGCCTACAACGATTGCACTAATGAACAACAACGTCACAACGCAAGTACCACACCTTTTACCCAGCCCGCCCCCGCGCCATTGAAAGGCCAGGCTTCAGGTGGAGGTGGAGGTGGAATTGGAGGTGCGGGTGTGCCGGGCGGCACCAGCACCGCGCCGCCAGCTGAATATTGAGCACGTGCAGTTGTACTCATGCTTTAGGAGCCATTTCCCGTCGTTTTTGCAAAAGTGACACGACAAGACATCTGACCGAGCGGCTCTCAAATAAGGACAGTTGGGGAGATAAGAAGAATGACTACCGCCAGTGTTCCATCTAGGCTAAGCGCTTTCTTGCGTTATTTGGGCATCGCAATCGGGCTCTATGTAGCCGCCGTTGTTTTATACGGTGTCGTAATTTTTATTGGCACATTACTACCGGGCCCGGAACCCTCTGCGGTGTCGAGCACCAATAATCCAGGCTTGTCGCAGGCTTTGGCTAACTGGCAACAACTAAAAATCGACAGCCCGGCAGATGCACAAGCGCTGGATGATGCCCAACTACTACTACTTGAGGCCACCGCCGAGAAATTTCGTAACACCGCATTTATTGACACCGCAACCACCGGCATCGCCCCGTTTGAGCAGGTTGTACCGGGAGCGCTGGAGGACCTGGTCAACGGCGAAATCTCGCAGGCGTTTCCGCACATTTGGTCCTACCTACTGGCAGGATCGTTTCCAGTGTTCGGCTATGCACTCGGTGATCTTCCCATCGTTGCCTACTACAACCCCTATTTCGATCTTGCGCTGGTGACGCAATGGCGCCTCTCTGATGCCGAGGGCACCGGTACGCCGGCGGGCTACACCCTGACCCAGGCCTGGCCTATCACTGGCCGGGCGTTCGTCGAGGACCGCGACCCTCTCGAGAGCGACATACCACTGGGAAGGGCACCAGACACGTTGTTCGAAGTGCAGATAGTCAATTCTGCGCAGATATTCGTCGTGGATTTCGAAGAGCGAGTCCCACCTTTTGAAAGGGTTTCAAGCCCCCTTTCCATCGCACCCGAAGCCAAACAGCAGGCCATCTCAATTGCTGAGAACCGCATCTTTTATCTACTGCAGTGGGTCAGCGAAGCCCGCGACCCCAAGGCACCGGTTAATTATGCGAACGCCATCGGTGCGTTGGAGTCTGCGCTATCGGCAACATCGGCGGATGCGCTGGCGGCACTTCTCCCCGCAGACAACCCGTATACGGCCGATGAATTGTTCACGCTGCTGCCCGCAGATGTTCGCGAAAGCATGCTGCCCTATCTGGTGATCGACGAAAACGTAATCTTCATTGACCCTAACCTGCCGACCGCCTTTCTATCCACCTATTTCAAACCAGGCGGGCAAGGCTACACGCTAGCGCTCGCTTTGCCTTTTGACCTTCATACGATTTACCCCCTGAATACTGACGAGGCAACGGCGGAGCAGGCGGATGAATAATTCTATGCTGAACGTCTCGCTCAACCCCAGACTCCTAATCGGCGGCCTTGGCCTGATTTCTCTGTTACTGATAGCCAGTGCGGGTCTATTGCCCTTCCCCGCCGTCTTTTCCCTGTCGCAAAGCAACACCATAGCGCCCGCTGCCACCACGGCTATTGACCGCGCGGTATCCAGCGCGCGTACACGCATCAGTTACTTCGCCACCACCGACCCGAAAGCCTTCAGCGCGGTGCTACAGCAGTCCTTCGGCGACAAACTCGATGCGAATAGCGGCCAAGTACTCACACAACAGGCCGCCCGCAGTCAGTTGCCATTTGCCCGCCACACGGTCTTTGTGCCGGCTCATATTCTGGAAGGCGCGTCAGGTGCCTATGCCGCCGAGGACGGCGGACTGATATTGCTCGATGAGACACTTCGCGATAAACCGGCGGTATTGTCTGAGGTCATCCTGCACGAGTGGGCGCACCACCTTGATGCCACTCTCGGCCCTGTTGATGCTGTAGGAGAAGAAGGCGACGTTTTTGTGATGGGCCTCAGGCATAGCCGGCCAATTGCGACTGACGAACTGTATCGGTTGCGCCATTCGGAAGGCGGTCATACCACGATTCAATTCCGCGGCGTGGAAATGGCTATTGAGCTTTTTTGGCCTGACTGGCTCAATCCAATAAAGATTTTGGAAACAGTATTAAAACCACTTGCTCCTATATTAAAACCACTTGCTCCTATATTAAAACCACTTGCGGCGCCCTTTGTATTTGCCGGCGAGCTAGCGAAAAATCCCGTCGAGACTGCAGTAAAAGTCGGGACAGCGTTAGGAAAAACGCTTGAAAATGTGGGCGGAACTATCGGCAAAATGGGCTGGGGAATCGTGAAAGTGGCCGGTTCATTAGCCGTAGGTGATTACAAGGGTGCATTAAATAGTACTTTGAATGTTGCTACAGGCCCGGGCAATTTGCTGAACAAAACAGCAACTGCAGTCAACGAGGTCTCACCCGGCCTTGGTACGGCGGGCAATATAGCGTTGGGGTTTACACCGGCAGGAGCGTTAGCGGCAGGCGCGCAGGGGTTGGCCGACACTGTGAATGGTTTCAACAATGGCGGTTTAAAAGGCGGTTTTACTGCGCTGGCCTTCGCCGGCCTGGATGTCGGCATGACAAAAATCGGCAGCCTGAACAAGGGCCTCAATGCTTTGGACGCCCCGAGGAAGAAGGCATTGGATGGATTAGCGAATGCGCTTCAACCCAAACCCGCAACGTGGGTGGGAAAGAGTTGGGCAGGCATTAAGGGCACCCCCGACAATATCAGAAACGTCCTGAAGAAAAACAGGTTAACCAGGGCGACCACGAAAGAAAAAGGCCGAGCGCAAACACTTCTTGGGCCTGGCAAGGAGAACACCCGGAAAGTGGTGGAAATACTTGGTAAGAAGCCGGTCAAATACGGCATCAATAGTGGCATCAAAGGCAATATTGCCGGTCGCGACCGGGACAAGGAAGGAAAACTGCTCGGTACGGGCGGCAGCAGTAACGACAATACTATTGATGATATCAAAGATACGCTTGGGACAGGCGGCGGCGATACAACTCCGCCGGGCGCAGACGATACATGCCCCAACGATCTATCCCAACGCGAGATGATTGATGTCCAAAGAGAACTGTCCCGGCTCGGCTTCGAGCCAGGTCCAGCAGATGGTATGGCAGGGGCGAAAACGATGGAGGCCATCAAAACGTTTCAGGAAGGCTGCCGGTGTCTGGATTCCCTACCTCCAGGCTGCGTTTCTGAGGAACTTCTGGCCACAGTCAAAGCAACGAGGATAACCTGTGATGATTCAGATCGCTGTGCATTAAGGCTTGAAACCCTCACAGGGGATTTCAGTTGGTTTTTCGATGCCTTCAGACCCATCATTCACGAGGATCCAGCCCCAATAAGTGTAACAGTCAACCCAGGACACGTGGTTGACAATCCCGTAACACTCGTCCCTGGCGAGCGCGCAACCCTAACGTTGGACGAGGCCTGTACTGCTGAGCCTGGCGATCTAAGCTGCTGCGAAGCAGAATACGAAAAATCTATCGCACTCTGCGAGGCACCTGGCGAGTCGCAACCTGGCGAACAGCGGTGTAATAAGTCAGCGATAAATGACGACTACAATGACTGCATCAATGCAGCACAACGCCGCAAAGCTGGAACCGGGGTTTATACCGAGCAACCCCTTAAGCCACTGCAAGGCAGGGCTTCAGGTGGTGGTGCGGGTGTTCCAGGCAGTACCGCGCCACCAGAAGAGCACTGAGCATGAGCACTGAGGAGAAAGGTGTCAATCTTCCAGCATCATGCCTATTTCGTTGCGCTCGTAGACAACGGCAAATGTGCGCAAATCACGACATGGCGCCTCGGTGGCGTGTATTAATTTCCCGTCCGCGAGGGAGAATTCGTATTGGTGCAATTGACAACGAAGAACGCCGCCGTCGATCGCAGCATTGGCCAAGGGATGGGAGCCATGCGGGCAATGCGCTTCAAATATCAAATATTCACCCAGGTGTTCCACTAACAGCAGTTGTAGGCTATCGATTTTAAATTGTCGCGAATATCCATTGTGCAAATTGATCAGTTTTTCAAGCGGGAAGAAGCGCATGACTGTGGGCCGTTTTACAGCTGATCGATGATTTTTTTGACCGCAGCAAATGCCGTTATTTCCTGATTCTTCACCGCCTGCTCAAGCGTGGGCAACAAGGATTTCACTTTGGCGTTTTGCGATAGCTTCATCAACAAAACCTCCTTCAGCAACTGATGCATCCAATCAAGATTCTGCCGCGTGCGCTTTGCTATGAACGCTTCCCGCACAATCGCCTCCGCGTGATACTCAAGCATCATCGCCCAAACAGTATCAATATTGACATTACTCAAGGCCGAGCAGGTCAGAATCCTGGGCGTCCAGAAACTGTTGTGGCGCAACAGGCTCATGGCACTGCTGTATTGCCGCTGCGTCATGATCGCCAATTGCTCGCTGTCGCCGTCCGCCTTATTGATGACCAGAGCATCGGCCAACTCTATAATGCCCTTCTTGATACCCTGCAGTTCATCACCGCCACCGGGCAGCATCAGAACCATGAAGAAGTCCACCATGCCCGCCACCTGGTACTCAGACTGGCCAACCCCAACAGTCTCAACCAAGATCACATCGTAGCCTGCCGCCTCGCATAACAGCATGGTTTCGCGGGTCTTCTGCGCAACACCGCCGAGCGCTCCCGCAGCGGGCGTAGGCCTGATAAACGCTTCCTCGCGGCGCGACAGTTCTTCCATGCGCGTCTTGTCGCCCAGTATGGAGCCGCCAGCTATCGGCGAGCTAGGGTCAACCGCAAGCACGGCCACACGCTTGCCCTGCTCTATAAGGTAGAGCCCGAATGTCTCGATAAACGTCGATTTGCCGACACCGGGCACGCCGGTGATGCCAATGCGGATGCTGTTACCGCTGTGCGGTAAAACCTGCTCAAGAATGTCCTGCGCCTGCAGGCGATGCGTATCGAGCGTACTCTCAACCGTCGTGATCGCCTTCGCCAGAGCGCGCCGGTTGCCGGTTAAGAGTTCTTGCAGATTAAATTTCATCATCACGTGTAAACTTTATTTATTTCAAAATTAGTGAGTCGCAACATAGTAGATCGAGCGAATCGATCCGCTGCGGTTGTGCGCTTTTCACTTCTGGACACGCCATGAACCCATCCATGGGGGCTCACTGCGGCCGTCCTGGCCGCAGACGGTCCAGAACTGAAAAGCGCGCAACCACGGCTCCAACCATTACTGCGAACCGGATTTTGCTTAGACCTTGCTTCGATAGAGAGGTGTGGCGGCACCTGTAATCGTTTCAGGGCCATGGCGAGGCATGGATGCCGGGGGCGGCCATCCGCAGGCCGAGCCCCCATGGATGGGTTCACGGGGTGTCCTGAGACGATTACAGGTCTTGCCGCGCCTCGGGCCGCCATACCATACCGTCAGCCCTACAAAATACAGATCAGAGTCACCGAAGTTGTCAATGCCATCAACCCTGCGCGTCCTTCACCGCCTCAAGCACTTCCCGCGCACACTGCGGAATCGGCGTGCCCGGCCCAAAGATACATTTCACACCGGCTTTGTAGAGAAAGTCGTAATCCTGCCGGGGTATAACGCCACCCGCAATCACCACAATCTCCTCGGCGCCCTGTTTCTTAAGCTCCGCTACCAACTCCGGCACCAGCGTTTTATGACCCGCCGCCAGCGACGAACAACCAACCACATGGACGTCATTTTCAATGGCCTGACGCGCCACTTCTTCAGGTGTGGAAAACATGGGCGACAGATCAATATCAAAGCCAACGTCAGCAAAGGCCGTCGCCACGACCTTGGCGCCTCGATCGTGACCGTCCTGCCCCATTTTGCATACCAGCATGCGCGGTCTGCGACCGTACCGTTCGACAAATGTGTCGATATCCTTACTGATATCCTGCCAGTTCTGGTCTTGCTCGAAGGCCGCACCATAGACGCCTGAGACCGTCTGAGTCTGCGCTTTGAAGCGACCAAACTCGCGTTCCATGGCAGTCGAGATCTCCCCCACTGTGGCGCGTCGGCGCATGGCTTCGACGGCGAGTGTCAGCAAATTGCCGTCACCGCTGACGGCGCACTGGTAGATATCTTCCAATGCTGCCTCGACAGATTTTTCATCGCGCTTGCTGCGAATATCGGCAAGGCGGGCTAACTGTGATGTACGCACGGCCGCGTTATCGATGTCGAGAATTTCCACATTCCCATCGTCCTCAACACGGTATTTGTTGACGCCGACGATAACATCTTCACCACGGTCGATGCGCGCCTGCTTTTTGGCGGCCGCTTCCTCGATACGCATTTTGGGCATGCCGGTCTCGATGGCCTTGGCCATACCGCCGGCGGCCTCCACTTCCTCGATCAGTTCCCACGCCTTATCCGCAATATCCTGCGTCAGGCTCTCCATCATGTAGGAGCCACCCCAGGGATCAACCACGCGTGTGATACCGGTTTCTTCCTGAATGATCAGCTGCGTGTTGCGCGCGATACGAGCGGAAAATTCGGTCGGCAGCGCAATGGCTTCATCCAGCGCGTTGGTATGCAGCGACTGGGTGCCTCCGAACACGGCAGCCATGGCTTCGATGGTCGTGCGTACCACATTATTGTAAGGATCCTGTTCCGTCAGCGACCAGCCGGACGTTTGACTGTGTGTGCGCAGCATTGAACTCTTCGGATTCTGCGGGTCGAACTCAGCCACGATGCGAGTCCACAGCAGACGCGCGGCGCGCATCTTGGCGATCTCCATATAGAAGTTCATGCCGATGCCCCAGAAGAAAGACAGGCGCGGTGCGAAATCATCAATGCCAAGGCCCGCGGCGATGGCGGTACGAATGTACTCCTTACCATCGGCCAGCGTATACGCCAGCTCCAGTGCCGCGTTAGCTCCAGCTTCCTGTATATGGTATCCGGAAATGGAAATGCTATTGAAGCGTGGCATATTCGAGGAACAGTAGGCGATGATATCGCCGATAATTTTCATGCTGGGCTTGGGCGGATAAATGTAGGTGTTACGCACCATAAACTCTTTGAGAATATCGTTCTGGATGGTGCCCGTCAGATCTTTCTGCGCTACGCCCTGCTCTTCAGCCGCTACAATATACCCTGCCAGTACCGGCAAAACGGCGCCATTCATCGTCATGGAAACAGATACCTGATCGAGCGGAATACCGTCGAAAAGAATCTTCATATCTTCTACGGAATCGATGGCTACGCCGGCCTTGCCGACATCACCTGTAACGCGAGGATGGTCAGAGTCGTAGCCACGGTGGGTCGCCAAATCGAATGCGACGGAGACGCCCTGCCCGCCAGCAGCGAGTGCCTTGCGATAAAAAGCGTTGGATGCCTCAGCGGTAGAGAAACCCGCGTACTGCCGGATAGTCCAGGGACGACCGGTATACATAGTAGCCTGCGGGCCGCGCACATAGGGCGACATCCCCGGCATGGTATCGGTGTACTCCAGCGATGTCACATCCGCAGCGGTGTAAAGCGGCTTTATCGAAATATCCTCGGCGGTTTCCCACACGAGCTCATCGGGGCTTTTGCCCTTGGACTGCTTGGTGGCGAGCGCCTTCCAGTTCTCGGGCGTCGCAGTGTCCTTGTCATAAATCTTGTCACTCATGCGCAAGTTCTCAGTGGTCATCGCCAGGCTGGTTGATCTCGATCAGTACGCCATCGCAGCTTTTAGGGTGAATGAAAATAACGCGCGCTCCGTGTGCGCCCGGTGTCGGCTCATCGGCAAGAAACTGATAGCCCTTCTCCCGCAGTCTGGCGACATCCGCATCGATATCATCCGAGCGAAAACACAGATGATGCAAGCCGCCGCCTCTTTTCTCCAGATAGGTGGCAACGGGACCCTCCCCTCTGAGCGGATGAATCAGTTCGATACTGGTGGGCGGCAATGGTAGAAACACCGCTGTGGTCTTGGCTTCTTCAACATCTTCAGTGCCACCCATCGGTAGGCCAAAGTCGGCCACAAAACGGTTGATTGCCCGCTCCAGGTCCGGCACGGCGATGGCAATATGGTCCAATGCAGTAATCATGTGTCTTCCTCTTTACAACTGCTTAAGAAACTCTGCGGTGGCGACTGTTCGCCGCTCGGCGATTTCCTCAGCGGAAACTTCCACCGTCACCTCGTCGGGCACAATCTTGAAAATCGCCTGACCCTTACTAATGATGCTGCCATCGGTATCGACCAGCACGTTGGCAATGGTACCTGAAAATGTTGCATACACTTTATTGAACATTTTCATGACCTCAACAATGAACAGGGGGTCACCCGCATCGAAGTGATCACCCTCATGCACATAGGGTTCGTGCGCTGGCGTTTCGCGGGAATAAAACATGCCTCCGCTGATCGACAGAATCTCATCTGATCGTGCGATCGGCGGCGGCACCAGCACTTTTGCCATGGCCGCCTGCAGCGCCGTATCAGTCAGGCGCTCTGGAATGTGAATACTCAGATCCGGGTTTACTGTCAGGTGGTAGAAACCGGTCGCTTCCGCAACACTGGGGAGTATCGCGAGGATATCGGTACCGGTCTGAAAGCCACGATGAGCGGCGCGCACGCGAGCCCAAAGATCAGCGTCAAATCCGACGGGCGATTCATTGACATCAAGTGCGGTACACAGCTCCATCCAGTCATCTGCGGGTAGACGCTCACTCAACTCGGTATAGAAGGCGAGCGCGTCCTGTAAAATGACATTATCGTGATCCCAGATCATCGATGCCGCGGGCGGGGCGTCGCCGGATACGTAATCCATATTGAGGAAATGATAGGTGTCTGCCAGCAACTCAATGGGGTTTTCATTCCAGCACAGCTTGCCATCAATCACGGTATAGCAATCACGATTGAGACTCAGCCAACCACTCAGTATGTGCGGCTCTTCCAGCAGTCTGAT
This sequence comes from Halioglobus sp., assembly GCA_041688425.1. Taxonomy (GTDB): domain Bacteria; phylum Pseudomonadota; class Gammaproteobacteria; order Pseudomonadales; family Halieaceae; genus Marimicrobium. The sequence continues at coordinate 10,388 of JBDNIE010000064.1, forward strand.
CAGCGGGCGCAGTAGTAATGACTCCTTCAGCTGCAGAGTATCAGCCAACGCTGCGTGTTCGTCACCTTCCATTCCCGCCAACGCCCTCTTACACAACTCCTTATAGGCGTGCGCTAAATCCAGGTTATTGGCACGCTGTTTCAGCTCACCCACTGCCGTCAGATAAGGCACAATAAACCGGGTAGTCGGCCGCGCATTGATATTCTGGCCAATAAACCAGTTCACCAGTCCGTAATGGAATTCAAGGTTGGTTGCCAAATCACGCCCACGCATACGCGTCTGGCGAATGGTCTCGGCCATTTTCTGGTAGGTATCAAGCCGCGTCTCACCCACCGTCAACAGCAGCGCGATATTAGAATCATACGCACCGGCCAGAGTATATTTCATAAACACATCGGTATCAGGATTGTGCAAACTGATACCCTGGTCATCGCGAATTTCGCCTTCGATGGCATCGCTCCACGCTTCAATCACGCCGCCTGCATGCGGTTGCAGGGCCTGATTGGTTGCGTTGAGTCTTGCCTCGACACTGTCGTTCATCCGCGCCACCCGCTCAGGCCGCGGCAACTTCTCGCTGTGGGCCGCGAGCAGCACCATCGCCTCAACCAGCGACTCAACAACAAAGAACTCTTTGGCATTCTCAGGGTTGACAAACTTGAGGGCGTAACACAACTCCGTGACCCGGTGTTCTACCTGGATGCGGGTGTTCATTTCCATAAAGAAATGCTTATCGCGATCTACGATACATTCAAAGGTGGAGACAGAATCAAGCCCCACCGCCTCGCCAAATGTTTCGGCTTCCTGCTCCATCGCTACAAGCGTTGCGAGATCCTGCTGTAAAACACGCGCTTCCTCAGACTGCCCGCTTTGCTCAGCCTCGGTTAACGCGCGCTGTAGCGACTCAACCGTCACAGATACTTCCAACAGTTTCTGCTCATGCATCTGCAAAGAGCAATCTCGACCACCCATTGAAAGGGACCACGTGCCGTTGCCGATTAGCTGAATTTCCTGGTGACGTGTAGTCTCGATATTCAGCTCGACCAGGACGTTTTTGTTATCGCCGACGCCCGTAGTTTTAACTTCGTTGAGGATCTCACGGACCATTTCAGCGGTGCGCGCAGACTCCCCAATCGCCAGAATACGTTGACCTTTACCCCCACCGCCGCTGATGGCCTTGAGGCGCACACGGTTCTGGGGATAATCAGCGGTCATTGTTGCCACCGCTTCGGTCAGGGTGACGCAGAGTTCATCAACGGTGTAGAGGTCGATGCCCTTTTTATACGACGCGGCTAACACCGTATCCGCTTTGTCCTCCAGTGTAATGCCCGTGTCAGACAGCACCGCAGCTTCTACTACCAAACCGTGTTCTTTTACCAGTGCCTGCAGTGCGGGCACATCGGGATATTTTTTCAGCAGCGTCAGGGCGGTGCCATTGTCGATGCCCGGTGTTACGGAAACACCGCATTTCACCGCGGTGCGTTTTGCTTCATCCTTCAAGCCAGCGTCGTGAACCGTTCGTGAGCAGGGGCCGATAAAATTCAGTCCTGCGTTTTCCATCGCCGCGACCATGGCTTCGTCTTCCGCCATAAAGCCGTAACCGGCAAAAATGGCGTTGTAGTTATTCTCCCGCGCTATATTGATGATCTGCTCGATACGCTGCTCGCGCTCCTCCTTGTCCGCGCCGCTGTAGTCGGGCACGCGGTGGACGCGGTCGGGATTTGTCAGCGAGCGCAATTCAGGGGCAATCGCATTGCGGTAAACAATAGAATCCTTCTCAGACAGCAAAATGCCGAACTGAGTGATGCCCATCTCACTGAACACATCCATCGCCTCCTTGCGAATCGGCCCACGGCAGATAATCAATGGACGAATATGCGTGCAGTCGAACTGCTGCTCCCACGCCGTGCTGGCACTACCGAGCCTGCGGTCGCGATGGATGAGCGGGTTACTCAGATAAAATTCGTTGGACACGCCTGTTTTCCTTTAATGTCAAAATGCCGGAATATGTTCTAGTGAAATTCGCGCTGCACGGACTGCAGCGGTTCGGGGCGATAACGGCGCAGGTAAAACGCCATATTTTCTGCCAGCACTCGACGCAGGTCTGAGGGCATCACAATTTGTGAAATCGAGCCCAGACTGAGTGCCTCGTTGGGGTTCATTAACTCGCGAGCATAGCGCTCCGCTAACAGAGTCTCCTCCGACTTAACCCAGGCACTGACCATGTCCTGTGCAGCGTCTTGCGCCTGCGCCTCAGACAAACCGGCGCTTATTTGCGCCTGCGTCTCCGCTTGCAGTTTGGCAGGGACTGAACCGCGAATCTTACGCAGTTCATCCTTGTAAACATACTCTACGCCCGCAGGGCCCATGACAGCGACACGCGTGGTAGGCAGCGCTACCACAAAATCTGCGCCCACTGGAAAACTGTTAAACGCGGCATAGGCCCCGCCAAACGCATTGCGTACCAGCACCAGGAAGCGCGGCGTGCGCAAGTCTACAATAGCGTCCAGCATGGCCCTACCGGCCTGTATTATTCCGCGACTCTCCTGATCCTTACCGGGTAGAAATCCGGTCGTGTCCTCAAGGAAGATGACCGGGATATTATACAAGTTGCAGAACCGAATGAAACGCGCGTTCTTGTAGGCAGCGTCGATATCCACTTGGCCGGAAGAGACTGCCGAGTTATTGGCAACAAACCCAATCACATTACCCCCCATTCGTCCGAGTGCGGTAATCGTATTGCGGGCGCGATCAGGTTGCAGTTCAAGATAATCGCCATGATCACATAACTGCTGTATCAGAATCGTGATGTCTATGGGTGTATTGAAACCGGTGGGGGAATTGAGCGCTTTCTTTAGCAGCAGATCAATGTCCCAGGTCTTGCGATCAACGGGGTCGGAGCTGGCCTGAAAGGGTGCCAGTTCGCCGTTGTGACCCGGCAGATAATTGAGCAATGCCCGCACCTTTCGCAGCGCCTCTACTTCGTCCTTGACCACAAAATCTGTCACCCCAGTCTGGCTATGTACGCCTGGACCACCCAACTCGTCCGGTGTCACGTTCTCGCCGAGCACGGATTTGACGACGCCCGGACCTGTGAGGCCAATAAACGTATCATTGGGTTGAATCAGGAAGCTGCCCTGGCGAGGCAGATAAGAGCCACCACCCGCGTTAAAGCCAAACATGCACATGATACTCGGCACGATACCGCTTATGCGGCGCAGCGCTGCAAACGCTTCCGCATAGCCATCCAGACCACCGACACCCGCAGGAATGAACGCGCCGGCGCTGTCGTTGATACCGACGACCGGAATCCGCTGCTTCGCCGCCAGCTCAAAGAGCCGCGCCAGTTTGGCTCCGTTGGTCGCATCCATGGAACCGGCACGCACCGTGAAATCATGGCCGTACAGTGCGATGTCCCTACCATTGATCTTGATAATAGCAGTGACCAGCGATGCGCCGTCGAGGTTGGGGCCCCAATTCTGGTAAAGTATGGTGGGCGGTTCATCACTCAGATAGCGAATGCGCTCCCAAATAGTCATACGGTTTTTCTGATGCTGGCGCTGAATGTTTTTCACACCGGCGGTATGCTGGGGCCGCTGCTGCAATTCCCAACCCGCTTTCAGCGACTCTTCGTAGAGACCAGGCGCAGAGGCCACCTGCCCCGGCACCGTGAACTCACGCTCTATGCTTTCCGCAAAGGGGTTTTCCAGAGTGGCGTGTTGTATATTACTATTTTTCGTCATAATCCTTGGTCCAAAGGTGTTCCCGCGGGGCGATGGAGGGTTCGAATTGGTCTTGCAAAAGGCCTGCCGGTTGCAACTCGTAGCAGTCAGGCTTAGCATACAAACCTGCCCTAATTTTGGGCTGTTACAGTAATTTGCCGGGCCTGCAAAGTCAATTAAGCTGAGGCGACATTTCTGGTCTTTTCAGCGCAGATGCCAGTTATTTCACCGTAGATCAAGACGTTAAACTGCGTTCGCACCACCGCCCAACCAGTGGAAATTCAAACACCATGCAAACTCATCGACCGGCCTTCATAATCATCGACACCGTTATGGTCTGCCACGAGTGAGCAAGTCCGTTCATTTACAGGATATCCCTTATTGCCCTGACAGCTGCGAATTGTTTGAGCGCATTCGCGACCTGCCGCAGGCGGCGCTTCTGGACAGCAGTTTTCCCTACGCGCAAACGGGCCGCTTCGACATTCTTACCGCCCAACCCTGGCGCACGGACCTACCCATTTTGCCCGCCAGCGCGAATGAACAGCAATGTCATGCCTATTTCAGCGAACTCAGTCTGTTTCATAAGGAGTGCTATCCAGATATCGCACCTGTTTCGCCAGACATCCCCTTCTGTGGCGGGCTGCTGGGGTATCTGGGCTATGGACTTGGCAAGGGCCTGCACAATATTCAAGGCACTTTAGAGCCGCGCGCCATTGCCCCTGTGCAGCTGTGCGCCTACGACTGGTGTGTCATACAGGACCATTTGCAGCGGCGCGCGACACTAGTGACGCAACCACGGGTAAACCCTGCCCAGCGCCAAGATTTACAAGCAAGACTGCGACAACCTGTTGTCCGCCAGAGTGCAGACTTCTCTCTCACAGAACGTTTTTTATCCAACATAAGCCGCACCGAATATCAGCTGGCGTTCGAGCGTATCCAGGACTATATCCAGTCGGGCGATTGCTATCAGGTGAATCTCTCGCAGTGTTTCAGTGCCGGGTTTAGCGGTGACCCATGGCAGGCCTACAGAGCGCTGCGTGCGGTGGCGGCGGCGCCCTTTGCTGGCTATCTCTCGCTGCCGGAGGGTGGCGCGCTGATGTGTCTTTCACCAGAGCGCTTCCTGTCGCTAGACGGACAGCAGGTAGAAACATCCCCGATTAAAGGCACCCGGCCGCGACAAACCGACCCGGAACTGGACGAGCGCTCAAAAAGCGAACTGTGCAGCTCCCAAAAAGAGCGCGCAGAAAACCTGATGATCGTCGATTTGCTGCGCAATGACCTCGGACGCAGCTGCGTAACGGGCAGCATTCACGTGGAACGATTGTTCGAAGTACAGACGTTTCCCACGGTGCACCATTTGGTGAGCACCATCAGCGGCGAACTTAGTCCCGATTGCACCGTATGGGACCTGTTGCGCGACAGTTTTCCCGGAGGCTCCATTACCGGAGCGCCAAAACGACGTGCTATGCAGATTATCGCGGAGCTCGAAACACACGAGCGCCAAGCCTACTGTGGCTCACTGTTATACGTCAGCGCGGACGGACGTATGGACAGCAACATCGCCATCCGCAGCCTGCTGTGCGATGACGGTCTCGTTCGCTGCTGGGGCGGTGGCGGCATCGTCGCCGACTCGGAGTGGCAACAGGAATATCAGGAATCCTACGACAAGGTGGGTAAGTTTCTCGACGCGCTGGAGAACTTTCGTGGGTGATCGCACCGGCCTACCGCAACCGCACTGCGGGCATCAGGCGGGTCGTTAGCCTCAAAGCGTCAGGGAACGATTGCTGGCATCCAGAAACGCGAGCTTAAGGTCCGCCAACGTAGCGACTGATTTGAACTGCGGGAACTCATCGATGACATTCTGCGGCGCATGAATCAGGAAGCCGACATCGGCCTCCGCCAGCATAGTGGTGTCATTATAGGAATCGCCGGCCGCAAGCACGCGGTAATTGAGCGAGTGAAATGCCTTCACGGAGGCCCGTTTGGGGTCCTCCTGGCGCAGCTTATAATCAACCACCCTGCCCGCCTCATCAGTGATCAGACGGTGACAGAACAAGGTCGGCCAGTGCAGTTGCCGCATCAGTGGCTCAGAGAATTCGTAGAATGTATCCGAGAGGATAATCACCTGGAAGCGTTCGCGCATCCAGCCGACAAATTCGATGGCACCTGGCAACGGCTGCAGGGTCGCAATCACTTCCTGAATATCGCCGATTTTCAAGCCGTGCTGGTCCAGAATCGACAGGCGTTGCTTCATCAGAACATTGTAATCTGGAATATCACGCGTGGTGGCTCGCAGCGACTCAATACCGGTGCGTTCGGCGAAAGCTATCCAGATTTCAGGGACAAGCACCCCTTCCAGGTCTAGGCAGGCCAGTTCCACGTGTTTCTCTCCTTAGGGGGGATGTGTTGGCGATTCAGCGACACAGTCTAAACAACGCGGGTCGAAGGATACAAGTCCGGTGTGCGAATTGCAGGCGATAAAATTCAGTAAATGGGCAATTCTACATTCGAGAATAAGTCCGCCATGTCGGCCTTGGTGCGGCAGGCGAAGGCCTCACCGACAACCTCGCGCGACAGGTGTGGCGCAAAGTCTTCAATAAACTTATACATATAGCCGCGCAAAAAGGTATCCCGGCGACATCCGATCTGAGTAACACTGCTGAAAAAAAGGTGGCTGGCATCAAGGGCGACCAGGTCGCTGTCTATTGTCTCATCGTAGGCCATGGCTGCAATGATACCGATACCAAGACCGAGGCGAACATAGGTTTTAATAACGTCGGCATCGGTGGCAGTAAATACCACTCTGGGCACCAGCCCCTTGGCCGTAAACGCGTCATCGAGCTTAGATCGCCCGGTGAAACCAAATACATAAGTCACAATGGGTTGTGCAGCAACATCCTCCAGCGTCAGCTCAGACAACTGAGTCAGCGGATGGTCCTTTGGCACCAGAATACAGCGATTCCAACGATAGCAGGGCATCATAATCAAGTTAGAAAACAGTTCCAGTGCTTCGGTGGCAATCGCAAAATCAACCGTGCCATCTGAGGCCATCTGGGAAATCTGTGGTGGCGTACCCTGATGCATGTGCAGGGAAACGTCGGGGTAGCGCTCGATGAAGGCCTTTATGGTAGCCGGCAATGCATAGCGCGCCTGAGTATGCGTGGTGGCAATGGACAAGCTGCCCTTCTTCTCGTCGGCGTACTCTTCTGCCACTTGGCGAATGCTCTTGACCTTGAACAGCACTTCTTCGGCCGCCTTGATGATATCTTCACCGGCCGGCGTCACGTGGGTAAGGTGTTTACCACTGCGCGCAAAAATCTCGACGCCCAACTCGTCTTCCAGCAATCGAATCTGTTTGCTGATGCCCGGCTGTGAGGTATACAAGCTTTGCGCAGTGGCGGAAACGTTGAGATCGTGATGTGCCACTTCCCAGATATATCGCAACTGCTGAAGCTTCATTCCGACCTCCAAGTGAACCAGGGCAATCTATTGAGTACGCACTTCTCTACGCTATGCAGAA
>JBDNIE010000355.1:0-1304 GCA_041688425.1 Halioglobus sp.
AGCCAGCGCCTCCTCCCGGTATTCGGGAGAGTGCTGCCGCCGGGTTGTCTTCTTCGTTCTTTTCTTTACTGTCATGGTTCACCTCTGTAGCGTAGTTTACTCGCTTAACAGGGTGTCCATCATTGGTGGGCAGGATCAGTACGGCAGGTTTCTGCGGCCGAAATCAGTTAACGTGCCTAAACCGTTTTTGTATCATCGTCAGTGTCAGCCTTAAACCAGAGGAACAGCATAATGGTAGGAACAATAATGTCCGTATACATAATAAGTCCGGAATTGGATATCGCTGTGTTGTGCTCGGTAAACATTTGATAGACATGCCCAAAGCCAGCGCCGACTGTAAATATCCCTATCGATAAAATTGCGCCCAACCAGAGATAACTATTTTTCCGAAAGAACGCCATAAAGCCTAGAATTGCGCAGCCTAGATTACTGAGACCTACTTCAAATTGAAAAGGCGAGGGTGCCCAACCTATTTTGGCGGCAGTAAAGTTAGGTAGCATCAAGTGAAAGTAACCAGACCAAGCAAAGGCAATGCCAGCGTACAATAGGAATAAAAATCGTAAGGTATTGGCGTAACGATTCATGCCAACTGGTTTTCTAACCATGCCAAGGATAATGGCGAGGACAGCAGTCCAGGTAAAGGTGTTCGAAAAAAACCAATTTATTGCGTCGTTCATGCGAGATCTCAGTATTATTTTGTCAATATGATCTACTTCTGTTGACGAGTATAGGACAAATAGAGGGGCTGTTGTGAGCAGATATGCTCATGAATAGTAGTTGCCTGAAAGGAAAATGATGCTGCCACGTTAAAGCACCAGTATTGCTAGAATCAGCCCATGAATACCTGCAAGCCTCAGCGATCCCTCTCCCGACATCATCTGCTACGCAGTTTGGCTGTACGATAGAGTCAAACTCAACCATCGAGATATTGAAGATCTTCTAGCCGAGCGAGGCATTACTGTTAGTCGTGAATCAATTCGGCTCTGGTGCATCAAGTTTGGCCCAAAATATGCCAGATGTCTTAAGTGGGAATATCAAGGTTATGGAGACACCTGTTACCCCGATGAGGTATTCGTGAAGATTAATGGCAAGCAGCATTATCTGTGGCGCGCTGTTGATCAGGATGGTGAAGTGGTTGATGTGTGCCTATAGGCCACGCGGGATTGATATTTAGGGTCAGAGTAAACACTCTCAGGATATTTAGGGTCAGAGTAAACACTCTCCAAGATATTTAGGGTCAGAGTAATCACTCTCCGCAAGGTTTGTTGAAAGCTCTTTGGTTTTTACCCTGACCCCAATTATTA
>JBDNIE010000065.1:0-8588 GCA_041688425.1 Halioglobus sp.
CTGCAGGCCATCGCCTACCAATATCGCAGTACCCTCGTCGTAGGCCTTGTGCAGGCTGGGCTGGCCACGGCGCAGATCATCGTTGTCCATGGCGGGCAGGTCGTCGTGGATGAGCGAGTAGGTGTGAAGTAGTTCCAGGGCAGAACTCGGATGCTCCAACGCAGGAGTGGGCACTTCACGGATGCTGTTGGCGGCAGCGAAGCAGAGCGCGGGTCGAATTCTCTTGCCGCTGATGCGCAGCGCATAGCCGCTAGCCTCCAAGAGCCCCCGTAATCCAGGATTTACACTGGTGCCCGAGAGAGTGTCTCTATCCACCAATGCTCCAAGGGTGTCATTGCATAAGGTGTGTTGAGCGGAAAGCGTATCTTCGAAGTTATTTATCGTCAGAACCCCTTTGCAAATTCGTTGGCAGCGACTCAACTGATTCGCCTTCCATCAACAAGTATTCTACTTTTTGTTCTGCCTCAAGAAGGGCTTTCTGAATATTCCTCGTCAGGCCTATGCCCTTTTCAAATGCTTCTAGAGAGTCCTCAAGTGAAATATTGTCGTCTTCGAGCAACTTTACAATCGACTCCAGAGTATTTAACTGACTCCCGAAGTCTGGCTTGCTTTCCAGTTGGCTTTTTTTGGTTGTGGTCATGGTCAGAACCTAAGCAGAGGTTCCCAATGATAATAGGTTTAGTTTTGGAATTCGATACCTGATGGATGTGTTGAGCTTTCATTCGTCTTGCTATTCTTCGAGGAACTGAGAAAGAATATCGCGGAACAGTATTATGCGTTTGGAAAAATTCCGTAGTTAAAGGGCTGTAGTTGCGTTCTCATTCTGGGTATTGTGTTAATATTAAGACCGAGCTTTATTATGATTTTTTTCCACCATTCAATGAGCTCGAGGGATTTTCATGATCAGTGTCGCCCCGTCCGGTTCGGCTGATGCTCTATATTGTCAATCATATTATAAGAATCACCTGGAATTATGATTGCGACGTTTCTGAAGCTGTTTCACTTGCTGACCGGGAAACAGCGAAGGGAATTTTGTATTTTACAATGCTTGATGCTGGTTTCAGCTGCAGCAGAACTCATTGGTACTGTTTCAATTATGCCTTTCATTGCCTTGGTGGCTGACCCGGGACTGGCGTACTCCAATCCTTATCTTTTTAAGCTGTACAGCGCGATGGGAGAGCCTTCAGACAAGCAGTTTCTTATGACTGTTGGAGCAGTATTTGTTTTTCTCATTGTAATCTCTGACCTCATCCAAATGCTTTCCCAGTTCCTTATGAATCGGTATTCTTTCCGCGTGGGTGGTGAAATTTCGGCACGTCTCTATGGGTATTACTTGTCGAGAGATATGCGCTTTCACATGGAAACAAATAGCGCTTTATTGATCCAGAAAGTCATGAGGGATTCGCTTATGCTCAGTTCGTTTCTGATTTCACCAGCGCTACGTCTCAACACCCGATTTTTTTCGATATTCCTACTGACTTCGGTGATTATCTACGTTGATCCCTTGGTCGCGATGAGTACGGTGATCGTACTTGGTGCGGTTTACTGGTTTATTTTTCAGTTTGTGAGGACCACGATTCACGAAAACGGCGTCCTGATATCGAAGTTGGGCCAAAAGCGTAATCAGACACTTAATGAAAGCCTTGAAGGCATCCGGGACGTAAAACTTTATTCATTCGAGTACGGATACCTGAGTCAGTATCAACGGGATACCAAACTATCTGAGCGTGCGTCAGCGGATAATCTCATTCTTGGCGAGTCTCCTTACTTCATAGTTGAGGCGGTTGTACTCGCCGGGATGGTGCTGCTGACACTCTATCTCTATTCAACGGAAAGCAACCTGAATGCTGTGCTTCCGGTGCTAACACTTTATTGTTTGGCGGGTATCAAAATTGTCCCAAAAATTCAGCAGAGCTACCAAGCATTCACAAAAATCCGAAGTGCGCAGCCAATCTTCAACAGGCTTTACGCGGATATGCTTGTTTCAAACAAGACAAATCCATTTCAGAACCAGGCATTGAAAACTATGAGGCCTGAGTCGCAAATCGAGATTAGGGAGATGACCTTTGCTTTTGACCCTTCTAGGGCGCCGATTTTCGACCATTTCTCCGAGACATTTGAGGCGGGTAAAGTCACCGCTATTTCAGGAGGATCCGGCGTTGGTAAGTCGACACTTTTGGAAATATTAATGGGTCTGCTTGAACCTCAGTCGGGCTGCATTGTTGTGGATGGTACGCCCTTGGCCGAAAGTGATATGCCGTCTTGGCGCGCATCCATTGGATATGTTCCCCAGGATGTGTATTTGACAGATAGTTCTGCTGCTGAAAATATTGCCTTTGGTGTGCGTCGCGAAAAGATTGATCTTGGTCGGGTTAAGCTGGCGGCACAGTGCGCAAGAGTCGATGAGGTTATTGAGGCGATGCCAGATAAATACTGGACGCCGATAGGTGAGCGTGGAAACCTATTGAGTGGCGGCCAGAAACAGCGCATAGGTATTGCGCGGGCCCTGTATAGGGACATCTCGTTGTTGTTTTTGGACGAAGCAACGAGCGCTCTTGACGGCGATACACAGTCTGAAATTCTTACTTACCTAGCCAACATGAAACCATGTGTAACAATCATAATGATTACGCATCGATCTGAAACGCTTGCGATAGCAGACAAGGTGATTCGACTTGAGCCGTTAAATTCGACTAATGTGCCCTAGACATCAGTGACTGATGTGGAACGTAATAGGCTAATGTCTCTGCCCTTTAAATTGACGTACGGAAATATTGAGCAGTTGATCTGGAACTTGGGCAGTTGAAATTGCAAACCTATAGAAAAAGCTGGGGTCAGATTGTCGAGGCGCGATGGAATGCGTTGTCCCTTCTCGATGAGCCTTATCTTGATGTGGGCTGTTCATCTGGCGATTACGTGCGTCTGCTGGCTAGTCAAGGTGCTGCCGCAGTGGGGTTCGATATCCAACCCAATCCGAACTGGTCTTCGGCGCCCGAGCTATTTACAATAGGTTCTGCCCAATCCTTGCCGTTTCCTGCAAACTCGTTTGAAACCGTTTTCAGCTTCGAAGTTCTCGAGCATCTGCAGAATCCAGAAGAAGCGCTTAGAGAAATGCAAAGGGTAAGCTCGCGTAATGTGCTAGTGACGGTGCCAGATTGCGAGGTGCCTGTCGCATTTAGAAATTCGGGCCTTACTTACAATCATTTCTCCGACCCAACTCATGTGCAGTTTTTTAGCGAGGAATCTCTGAGACAATTATTTCGATCTGTGAGTATGGAAGTCGTTTTTATTGTGCGGATCAACCCGGTAAGGCCTGAGATACTTCATTATACATCCCAAGGACTTCCAAAAGCTCTGGTGTCGATCCTATCGAGGATCGCGCGTCTCAATCCATTCGCCAAAAAATACTACATGACGCTTATGGCCTTGGGAGTAACTGCAGAGGAACCCAGGCCGTGACAGTACTGTTTGATCTAATCGCAACTCAGCCCGCAGTGAGTTATCGATTTCACGGCGGTGCAGAATATGGAAAGCAAATTTTCTTTCGGGCGATAGACGCAGGACTCACCCGTTTTCATGCGATCTATAATCCAGAGCTCGAGCTGGACCCCAAGGTCTTGGAGGCATGCCAGAAGAACGATATCGTAATGATGCCGGTCCAGTCCCAGGCTGGATTGGAGCAGGTATTGACCGATGGCGACTATGAGACGTTCTTTTCTGCCCTGCCCTACCCCTATGCAGCAGTCGACACGAAGGGCACGCGCTTTGTGATGAGTGTTCATGGCTTGAGAAACCTTGAAATGCCATACGACCCGAACAGGAAGCTGCTAGCCGTCAATCCCGTACGGAGGTATTGGAACGTCCTGGTAGAACCCGGACGTATTCGAAGCAGGCGTGCAGTAGAGCGCGTGAAAATGTGGGAATTGCTGTCGCGGGCCGGTGCTGAGATTGTGACGGCATCCAGGCATTCCAAGTATTCGATAAAATCTTTTTTCCCGGCACTGAGCCTGGACCAGATCAGGGTAATTCACTGTCCGGTTGATGACATGAGTGATGTGTTACCGGGCGTGCTGCCAGTCGGTGGATTATACTATTTGCTGCTTGGTGCAGACCGCTGGATAAAAAATGTGCGATTGGCCTGCATGGTGATCGATGAGCTAATCTCCGACGGTTTACTGCACGTAGATAAGGTGCTTGTTTTGGGCGCGGCCAATCCGGACAAAATTCTGAGCCAATTGCGTAATGCTGATCATTTCGATGTGCGAGGCTATGTTGAGCGGGCGACACTCGCCGAGGTCTATGTAAATGCGCATGCGTTGATCTACCCGACGTTGAATGAAGGCTTTGGTTATCCGCCGCTAAACTCCATGCAGTCTGGTACGCCCGTTGTGGCATCATCCGTTAGTAGTGTTCCAGAGGTTTGCGGTGACGCCGCGCTCTACTTCAACCCCTGCTCGCCACAAGAGCTTAGGAATCGAATTCTCCAAATTGACCGCGACGAAGTCTTTTATCGCGATTTGGTAGCGAAGGGTTTTTCCCGATTTTCCGTGCTGATGGACATGGAGAAAGCGATGATGGCGGAAATGCTATCGCTCATCTTCGCACCTGATAATCGGGGGGGAAGAGGCGGTGATGAATAGCCTTGAATCTGATGATAATGGCGTTGGAATGAAGCGAAAGAAAAACCTGTACCGACACTCTCTCATGTCAATGATGCGGTTTGGGGGGGGGGCGCCACCAACTCCGATAGATTATTGTCAGGTAGGGGGCATCTATGTCTACTCGTGCGTAACCAATGGGTATGATCTACTATTCCCGCCTGCGATTCAGCGACGTGACGTCAAATTTGCTCTCTTCTCGGATTTGTCGCAAACGTTCGGTGCGTGGCGCCTGCTTCCGCTTCAAATAGATTTGGCATGTCCTATATCAAGCAACCGGCACCACAAATTTTTTCCGCATAGGCTTTTCCCAAACGCAGACTACTCCATCTATATCGATGGAAATATAGGCATTATTGGAGATATATCTGCGCTAATAGATGAGTTTATAGCAAGTAACGCAGCTATTGGTGTGTTTCGCCATCGAGATCGAAAAAATGTGCTTGAGGAAGTGATAGCTTGTATTGATAAGGGCCGGTTCGATGACGCAGATATGCTTTCTTACACTGGGCAGATCAAGTTTATGCTGTCCGACGGTATGCCAGACGATCAGCCTCTGACTGACAACGCGATAATATTTCGCTCGCACAAGCATGAGAAACTGACTCAGGCAATGGACGATTGGTGGGCTCAGTTCAATACATATACCAAGCGCGATCAGATAAGCCTGCCTTACGTACTCTGGAAAAATAATGTGCCTACAAAAATATGGAATTGGAGTTTCAGAGAGCGAAACGAATATTTTGAGAAATATCCTCATAAAGGAAACATATTCCGAAACATTCGTATCCGATTAAGGAATATTATTAGCAAGCGTCGATTCAGACGATGATCGTTAATAGCGTTTTCTAGCTAACAAACTGATAGTAATCAGGTTTTTTTATGGAATTAAATCAATCTTACATCGGTGTTCGGCCAGATATTTTGCAACACATACCGGTTTCCGTAAAACGGCTACTTGATATCGGCTGCAGTATCGGCTCGCTTGGAGCGGAAGTAGCTAAGCGAAGCCCGGGCGCACAGATATACGGTATAGAGTTGGATTCTGACATGGCGGAAATAGCGCGACAGAAATTGGACAAAGTTTATATTGAAGACATGGATAAGTTCTCACTGACGCAAGAGTTTGCCGAGGAAGCTTTCGACTGTGTCGTACTTGCGGATATTCTTGAACATCTCAGGGATCCCTGGAATACGGTAAATGAATCGATTGAGATATTAGCGTGGGGAGGTGTGATCGTGGCCTGCATTCCGAACGTCAGGCACTTCGATACTCTTTTCAATTTGGTAGTACGCGGTAGGTGGCCATATCGAGATCGAGGTATTCACGATAGAACGCACTTGAGGTTTTTTACGCGGACGAACATCCTTGAGTTATTTTCTTCGCCCAAATTGGCGGTTGAAAAAGTAGTCACTAATTATCGGCTTGTGGAACGTCCCTCCAGCATTAATAGGTGGGCGAAATACTGTGCCTGGCCTGGGATTCGGGGTTTCTTGGCTTTTCAGTACATCATTGTGGCAAGGAGAGTGTAGCTGGAGCACAATTGCAGCTGAGAGTTGATATGTGACAGGGTGGTAAGGGAGCGGGAATATGAAAAAAACTGTTAGCCAAACTTGAAAGTTTCCGTCGCTTTGGCGACATATAACGGAGCTAGTTACCTACCCGCGCAGCTACGGAGTTTTGTCGAGCAAGATAGGTTGCCTGACGAGTTGGTTGTCAGTGATGATTGTTCCACTGATGATACCTGTCGTTTACTCGCGAATTTTGCGAAAGATGCTCCATTTGAAGTAAAGATTTTGGATAATACCGATCGCGCGGGACATGTGGGTAACTTCAATCGGGCGCTCCAAAATGTATCGGGGGATATCGTATTTCTTAGTGATCAAGATGATTTTTGGTTGCCCCAGAAAATTTGTAAAGTAGTTGAGCTTGCAAACGCCAAACAAGATGTGTTGCTCTTTATGAATGACGCTGAGCTTGTCAATAAAGATTTGTCGAAAACGGGCTTGAGCAAGCTAGGGCAGTTACGATCCGCGGGCTATCCTAGTAGCGCTTTTGTAATGGGCTGTTGCTGTGCAATTCACAGAGACTTGCTGGAATTGTGTTTACCTGTGCCAGTTGGATTTGGTGGACACGATAATTGGATCGTAGGGTTTGCTAATGGGCTGCGTTCGGTATGTATTTTGGAAGAGGTATTACAGCTCTATCGACGCCACGATTTGAATGAATCTACAATTCTTGCGAATCGGACTAGGCGAGTTGGGAAACTAGACCGCGTCAGGTTACAGATTGAGAAAGCAAGGTCTGATAACTCTCGTAACCTAGCAAAGTTTGAAATCGCTAGCTCAGAAGAAATGTATTTTGCTTGTAATCGTTCGTATGGCCGCGCCGGTGGAAAATACGATCCGATGGTATCCCGGTTCCAATTTGAATTGGAAAGCCGGCTACAGATGTTACGTTACAGATACGATTTGCGGCTCAGGCCTATGCATACACGTTTCTTTAAAGGGGCGCGCTATTGGGCGAGCGGCAGTTACGGTCGCGCTTCTGGAGTTCGCAGCTTTTTCAGAGATTTGATCGGTTAACGTAGCTGTATTTTTATTTGCTTTTTTGTCTCGAGGGTGACGTCTATTTTGCGGGCGTCTTGGAGGTGATCTGTGCTGGCTCGGGAGGCAAGACCGAAGCGATCAAGGCGGGCGCGATGGGGGTGAAAATCGAAAACTCGTTAGTGGTGCAACGTTGTAAAATTAATTTTCGATAATGGACTACTTTTACGCTGTTAATTCCATGACGTTTATCTTTGCGGTCAAAAACAGCTTTTAATTTACATTAAGAGAATATTGTAGGCGTCTCTAGGATTTTTGCTTTGGATATAGACGTGGTTTATACGTGGGTTAACCACAACGACGAGGCGTGGCAGGAGCTTTATGTGGCTGCCTGTTCTGCTCGGCCTGCGGATGCTTTCTCGCATGAATCCACGAATTCTATGGCTCGATTTCAGAACAGGGACGAGTTACTTTTCTCGATCAAGTCGGTCAAAAAATATGCACCGTGGGTCAGGCATATTTATGTTGTCACCAACTGCCAACTCCCAGCTCAACTCGTCGGCGATGAGAGGGTTTCCAGAGTGTCGCACGAGGCTATATTCCCGGATCCTAGCGTATTGCCTAGCTTCAATTCGAGGGCTATTGAAGCTAATCTTCATCGTATCGACGGCCTATCCGAGCAGTTCCTGTATTTCAACGACGATGTTTTCTTATGTAGGCCGGTAAAGTGCGCCGATTTTTTTTCGCCGGAAGGTAAGGTTTACGTATTTCCGAGTAAGCATGATATGCCCTATGACAAAGTTGGGGTGCTGTCGCCTTTTGAACATGGCGCGCTAAACGCTTGTCGGTTGATAATTGAAGATACCGGTTACGTGCCACGCAAGCGACTGCATCATGCGCCGTATTGCCTTGTTCGTAGCTCTATGGAGGAAATTGAGAGGCGCTACCAGCCGTTAATCGATAATACCAGAAAGCACAAGTTCCGTCATAACTCGGATATTCCGCTAGCCACGACGATGCATGCATATTATTCTGTCGCTCATCAGCGCGGTGAGGTCAGGGATATACCCTGTCGCTACGTGGATATAGGAGACCCGCTATTTTTGTTTCTTGTGCATCGGTACTCTCCCTTGCGGAGGGGTAAATATATGGTTTTCTGTATGAATGAAATTACCGAGATACGACGTTTTTCCAGTTTGCGGGACAGGGTGGTTGATCACGTTTTGCAGGAAATGTTCGGAGATTGAATCGGGATTCTAGTATGGCTGCCAAGGTCGTAATTACATTCGGTACCTTTGACGTATTCCATGTGGGTCATCTCAGAATTCTGGAGAGAGCAGCCGGTTTTGGTGGTCGTCTGGTTGTGGGTATTTCGACGGATCA
>JBDNIE010000066.1:0-5200 GCA_041688425.1 Halioglobus sp.
AGTGTTGTAGTGCAGAAAACGTTGCCGATCACCGTGAATGAGTGCGCCGGTGGTTACCATCTCTGTGTACAGCAGCGCCTGTCGTGTCAGCAAGCGCCAGAAAAAACGGCAATTATGATCTGACCAATCCATCATCGGCGCGATGGAAAACCGGTGGTTCGAATAACCAGATGTATTGTCTGTGGGTTGCTGCATGCTCACCTGTTTGCTCTTTCATCGGAGGACATAACCAGCAGCCTGCTCCCAATATGACGTAGGGCCACGAGTACTGTATGTCCAGCGGCCATTTAGGGTCGCTGGTGAGTTCCAGCCTACCATTAACGGTGAGGCGGCTATCGCCAGATAGATGCTAATTACCAGCCGCATTTGGATTTGCCTTGAGCTACGCAAGACACGTTCTTCGCCAGCTTGTAAACCTTGGAATTGACAGCACACTGTAAAGCGCAATGAGCGCGGCGTAAATGTCCAGATTGTTGCTGTGGTGCAGTCATACGATTGGTTTGGCGTGCTGGTCTGGTGTCGAAACTGGCTCGCTTCCCGGCTACGGCTCACGGTTTCGTGCCATCACGGAGGGTCCGCCACGGTATCGCGTCTGTGGGATTTGCCGCGGTGACACCGTATAATCGGAGTTCATTTTTTCACACATTGGATACTCATGACCGTCGTACGCACCCGTGTTGCGCCATCTCCTACCGGCGACCCCCACGTCGGCACTGCCTATATTGCGCTGTTTAATCTGTGTTTCGCGCGGGCTCACGGCGGGCAATTTGTATTGCGCATAGAGGATACTGACCAGGCGCGCAGTACGCCCGAATCAGAACAGGCCATACTGGATTCGCTGCGCTGGTTGGGTCTGGATTGGGATGAAGGCCCCGATGTGGGGGGTGCGCATGGGCCTTACCGGCAAAGTGAGCGTATGGCGCTATACAGCCAGTACGCGCAGCAATTGGTGGAAGAGCGCAACGCCTTTATCTGCTATCGCACCGAGCAGGAGTTGAATCACTTGCGCGAGACGCGTCGCGCCGCGGGCAACAGTACGGCGCTGAAGCCCTCGGATCTGCAACTGAGTGAAGATGAGGCCGCACAGCGCCGCGCTGCGGGAGACACGTACGTGATTCGCATGATGGTGCCGGAGGGCGAGGGCGCTTGTGCTATTGAAGATATGTTGCGCGGCACGATCGAGCTGGACTGGAGCATGGTGGATGCCCAGATACTGCTGAAATCTGACGGTATGCCGACCTATCACCTGGCCAATGTCGTAGACGATCACTTGATGGGTATAACCCATGTGTTGCGCGGCGAAGAGTGGCTCAATTCGGCGCCCAAGCACAAGCTTCTGTATGAATATTTCGGTTGGGATATGCCGCAGCTGTGTCACCTGCCGTTATTGCGTAACCCCGATAAGTCCAAGCTGAGCAAGCGCAAGAACCCGACAAGTATTTTGTACTACCAGCGCATGGGCTTTCTGCCTGAGGCATTGCTCAATTATTTGGGGCGCATGGGCTGGTCCATGCCTGATGAGCGCGAGAAGTTTACCCTTGAGGACATGGTGGAGCAGTTTGATATTCAGCGTGTGTCGCTGGGCGGTCCTATCTTTGATGTCGAAAAATTGAGTTGGCTCAACGGTACATGGATTCGCGAAGAACTCGATGACAGTCAATTGGCACAGCGACTGGTTGACTGGGCATACAATAGCGATAATCTTATGAAAGTCCTGCCACATGCCCGCAAGCGTATGGAGACTTTTAGCGATTTTGCACCGCTGGCGAGTTTCCTGGTGTCCGGCACGCTGCCTCTGAGTGAAAGCAGTTTTAATGTCAGTGCGCAGGAGCACATTGATACCGTGAGGAATTTGCAGTTTGCGCTGTGGCGGCTGGAAGCACTTCGCCACTGGACGCGGGACAAACTATGGCATGAGCTTAAGGGTATTGCGGACGCCCTGGGCATAAAGGTCAAGGATTTCCTCGCGCCTTTGTTCATTGCGATCGCCGGCTCCAGCGCTTCGTTCTCAGTGGTAGACTCAATGGAAATACTGGGGCCGGATATGAGCCGAGCGCGAATTCGTCATGCTATTGAGGTGCTTGGCGGCGTGTCCAAAAAGGCAGCGAAACAGCTGGAAAAAGAGTATCGGGTATTGAGTGAGGGGTAAGCAATGGCAGGCACTATTTCAACAACAGCAACGACAGCAACGTCTTTGATCGCGACTCTGCTGCGCGCTACTAATGGCATCAAAAGTGTGCCTGCGACGGTAAAACCCCAGCTAACCCTGCAACTGTATGACATTGAGAATTGTCCGTACTGCCGATTAGTGCGTGAGGCGCTAACAGAGTTGGATCTCGACGCAGAGATTTATCCCTGTCCCAAGTCTGGTGAACGGTTCCGCCCGGAAGTGGTTGAGCGCGGCGGCAAGGCGCAGTTTCCCTTTTTTGTCGATCCCAATGCCGGTGTCGCGATGTATGAATCCCGGGATATCGCGGCCTATCTCTTTGCGACCTACGGGCTGCGCAAAATGCCGCTGAAGTGGCGGGCCACAAGACTGCAAACATTTGGCTCTATGCTGGCCAGTGCGCTGCGCATGAGTGTTGATATGCAGGCCAGGTCGAGTATTGCGCCGGAGTTCCTGTTGGAGCTTTACAGCTTTGAATCCAGCCCCTATGCCAGACCAGTGCGTGAGGTATTGTGCGCGATGGAACTTCCCTACATTGTGCGTAACTGTGGCCGCACGCAGTATCAGGAGTGGATACTGCCGCCCCTGCGCGCGCGACTGCATATCCAGCCAGAGAGCGAGCTGGAAAACCGCCGCGTGTTACAGGAAATGGAAGGCAAGGTTTCAATTCCGTATCTCTATGACCCTAATACGGAACATGGCCTGTTTGAATCCGCTGATATCATCGAATACCTGCAATCAAACTACAGCACCTAACGCAGCGGCCGCTATCGGGTGTTAGTGCCCGTTAGCGTTGTTTCCCGTTAGTGCTGATGCCCGCCGGGGCCGTGCACGTGGCCGTGGTCCAGCTCTTCAGCGCTGGCAGCCCTCACCTCAACGATCTCAATATCAAAAACCAGTGTCTGGCCCGCCAGCGGATGATTGGTATCGATATCAGCGGTATGGCGTCCGGCCTTGACCACCGTCACCGCGCGCATGCCATCATTGGTACTGAGCTGCACAACAGTGCCGGCACGCAATTTACCGGCGAAGGAAAGATGCTTTATGGGTACGCGTTGCGCCTTGTCGGGGTCGCGGATCCCGTAACCGTCTTCCGGGCTTATGGTGGCTGTGAACGTGTCGCCATCCTCGCGGCCCAGCATAGCGGATTCCAGACCTGGAATAATGTTGTTAGCACCCTGTAGGTAGGTTGCCGGTTGGCCACCGATTGAGGTTTCCAACACTTTGCCTGCCTCGTCACGCAGGGTGTAATGAAAACTGACGACTGCTTCAGAACCAATTTGCACTGCGTGTCTCCTAGAGTGGTTAGACTGCGGATAATAATGGCTTGTTGTCCCAAGTTATAGCCCTTGGTTAGGGGATCTTGCTGCAGTGTTGTAGCGGTTCAAGCCAATGCACCCTCGTCGTTTGCTGCCAGACTACCAATCCGCCACTATAGGGAACTCTAAATTCAAGAGTGAGGATCGAATATGTCGAAGGAGAGTGCTGAACTGGAAGCCGTTATTTTACCCGAAGCAATCAGCCAGGATGTGGCCCGGTTAATCAACTATTTGCGCTGCAGTAATGCCCCTGATGAGGTTTTGATCGAGGCAACCAGGCATATTCAGCAGGCCCTGGAGACTCTCAAGCCCTGGTTGCTTGAAGGGGAGGGCTGGTCTACGGTATCCGTTGCTGGCGATATGTCGGCTCTGCAATGGAGTGAGGAGGACATTACGTCAGTGATGCCCTATAGCCCCGTTAGCGGCAAGAGAAATGCCATCGCACTGCCGATCAAACTCTGGAAGGTTGGCGATAAGGAGGTGCTGGGAGAGGCTGTGTTCTCATCGACCTATGCCGGCCCGCCCAATGCCGTTCACGGTGGAATTATTGCCGCGGTGTTCGATGAAGTCCTTGCGATGGCAAATGTGATCTCGGGCAATGCAGGTTTTACCGGCACGCTCACCATCAAATACCACGACAAGACACCGCTGAACACGCCGGTTGAACTGTGGGGTATGAACGTGCGCCAGGACGGTCGCAAACAAATCAGCCGCGGCGAGATGCGCGTGAATGGCAAAGTAGTGGCCTCGGCGGAAGGTCTGTTTATCGGTGCGGCCGCAAGCCCCAGAGATCAAAGTGAGGTGCGCCTCGCCGAGTAGGCCTGCTGCCTGCCCTGTTGCTGCCCCAGTGGGCGAGGCCAGGTCTGTCCTAGGACTTTCGCAGCGCGATTGCAGCGATAATGGCAGTCGCGAATTCAAATACCAGCGCACCATAGGTGTAGCTTTCTACGGGGTCGACACCGGTGGCCACAGAGTAAAGTCGCGCGAAGGCGAGGCCGCCCACCAGCAGTACGAGTGAGGCCAGGACGGGGCGAAAGAAATCAGCGCGCGTTGCGCCCAGCAGACAAAATATGCCAAAGCCGGTTTGCAGCCCGCCGTACATAGCGCGAATTTCTGCGTGAGCATCACCTGAGGTCATCGTAAGTCCCGCGTAGCTGGCGGGTAGTTCCGGTGCAACAAGGCATACAAGACCATAGGCCGTAAAGATGATGCCCGAAATCCAAAGAATTGCTTTTCCCAGCACGCTTATCTCCTTTTTTTGGCGGGGTTACTTGATGGCAAGAGCGTAGCATACCGTATTTGCCGGTGTAGCCCTGCACTTAAGTCGAAAAATGGCGACCTATCGTGTGCGTCAAGTCAGTAGCGCCTGTTTTTGCGAAAGTACGGTTTCGCAGTGCTGCGGTTGACAGGTGTTAAGGCTAACACTAGAATGCGCAGCATGTTATTGATCTTGTTAATTAAAAGTCTATTTTAATCAATAGGTTAAATCAGTTTCTGGGGCTATAGCTCAGCTGGGAGAGCGCAACACTGGCAGTGTTGAGGTCAACGGTTCGATCCCGTTTAGCTCCACCAAATAAAATCAAGCACTTACGCCAATGTGCTTAATTTCAAAAATCCGCGAGTCAGCAGCGAGTCAGCAGGCTAGCCGGAAAGTCAGCGGAAAAAAATCCCGATATAGAATCTGACGGCTTCACGGCCATGCGGGTTCAAGTCC
>JBDNIE010000067.1:0-10839 GCA_041688425.1 Halioglobus sp.
GCCGACCATCGCATCAGGCTGGATTTGGATGACGGTGTGAAAGAGAACTATGGAAAATTTGGTGACTTGTTAGCGGAAGTAAAAGCGATACATGGGAAAAACCCGGAGACACGTGGATGAATATGCCGCTAGCAGTGCAAGAACCCGTGTTGGCGCATGCACAGCGCTGTGGTGAACAGTTAAAACAAGTATGGTTGTGGCTGGCGGTACTCATCTGCTTTATCGGTATTGCCTTTTACGTGGATACCTTGGCCTTGATGCCAGCCAATCTGCCGGTCGAACCCTCCTACATTGCCATACTGCTAGGCCTACCACTTTTAGCGGTTCTAGCTTTTAGGGGTTGGCAGTATTCAGCCAGTAGCGGTTACTTAGCGGATTACGAAAAGATGCGGGCCAAGCTAAAGAACGCTTGTGTTGAGATGTCGGTTAAAAATATCCAGGAGGTGATCACCGAAGCGTCGGCATTAGCTACAGCCAATCATCTGGTTTCGCCATTGCTGGAACACTATCAACCGATGCTGTCCAGCCGGATGACACAATTGCATCGGCAGTCTTTGATGAAAGCGCTGGAAAAGGAACATGCGTCATTAGAGGTATCTTGCAAAAATAAGATACGGGAAATAGCCCAGCGAGTCCCGGTTACACAGGCGAAGAACCACATTGCGTCCTCGCTTGATTTTCTTACGAAGCGTCGTAAAGAAATGACCGATCAGTGGGATGCTTCTTATGAAACATTTTCCTGGTGGAATAAAATTGCGTATTCAGGGGGACCCGATTTTGATGAGATTGATAAGGCAATAAAGGAACTGACGGTACTGCAGAGAAATCTGGTCGCCAGGCATGCAGATGATTTTACGGCGCTTGAGTTACATTTTACACAATTAGAAAAACAAGCCCTGTCACGGATCTCAGCTGCCAAGATTGAAGCAGCGCGCCATGTTGGAGAATGCGAGTATGAAGACAGGCTAAATGCACAACTTCTAAAAAAGGCGCTTTGGTTCTCTGCCATGTCTGTGCCGGTATCAATGTGGTCTGATCTCGATAGCACGGCAAATGTGTATAACGCGTTAAGAAGTGTTAATAGCAACTATGCCTCGATGTCAGATATGGATATTTGGTGGGAATCACTCTTCTTGCCGGCTGAAAGCCTGGCAGGTTTAGCGGCCTTAACAAAAGGCGCGTACTTTGAACGTTTGGTTGCACAAGACACAGGCGGCCAGCTTTTCGAACACTTCAATAACCCAGATACGGATATAGTGATTGATGGCGTGGCGTTTCAGCTTAAGGCAACGGACAGTGCTGCCTATGTGTACAGCGTCGATGAATCAATTCCTGTGATTGCGACCGAAGAAGTCGCGCTGGTTACAGGAGCAATAAGTAGTGGTTACAGCAGTGAAGATCTAACCGATACAGTAGATAACGCGCTTGGTGGTACGGTTATCGACATAGGCGATACAACCGTTGATGCGATTCTTACGGGACTTGGTGGCCTTGGCCTCTTTGCCACGATCCAAGGCATTAACCATGCGTCAAAGAAGTATGAAAATGGCGGTGACGGTGTTGAGGCGGTATTTGAAGGTGCAGGTGTCGCAATTGAAGGTACCGCGCGGGCATTGGTTGGGGCCGCAGAGATGGGTTATAACATTTTGGCCTCTAGGCCGAGTCGGTTTATCGGTAGAACCTTGCTAAGTGGCTTGAAGAAGCTTGATGACAAAATGATGGCTGCGGGAGAAAAGAAGTAAACCGCTTATCCGTTCTAAAAAGTGATCTACCAGAACTCCGAATCTCGCGTCGTCTTGGATGTGGACGATGGGGTAAATGTGAGCCAAAGTAAATTTGCCGGTCTGCTGGCTAGGGCAAAGCCAATAACGGGTGTTAGTTCGTAGCAACAGTATTGAAAGGATTCAGTATGAATGAAGTGAAAGTCAGGGCATTGGCATTACTAAGGCAGAGTTTGAATAGTGATGCTGCTAGTTTCCATGAACATCAATGGGAGTCGATATCCACTCTGGTGGAGGATAGGGCTCGGTTACTGGTTGTGCAGCGCACGGGTTGGGGCAAAAGCGCAGTCTATTTTATCGCCACCAAGTTAATGCGCGAGCAAGGCTATGGCCCCACCATTATTATCTCGCCGTTGCTGGCCCTTATGCGCAACCAGATAGACTCTGCCGCAAGGTATGGCGTTAGGCTGGGTACCGTCAATTCATCCAATACCAGGGAACAGAATAGTCAGGCAGAGAACGAACTATTGGCAGGTCGGTTGGACGCTATCATTATCTCGCCAGAGCAACTGTCCAAGCCCAGCTTTAATGACCGCGTGTTAAGGCCAATCGCCGACAGAGTTGGTCTGTTCGTGATAGACGAGGCCCACTGTATTTCTGACTGGGGGCATGATTTCAGGCCGGATTATAAGCGGATTGTGAACATTTTGCCGTTCTTGCCAGTCAATATGCCGGTATTGGCCACTACCGCGACGGCCAACCGGCGTGTTATGAGCGATGTTTGTCAACAACTAGGCGAGGGCATCAAGGTTTTTCGCGGAGAATTGACCCGTGAATCTCTGCACTTGCAGACGATCAACTTCGCAAGACGATCACAGCGACTGGCCTGGCTAGCCGATGTGATTCCTCAAATTGATGGCACAGGGATTATCTATGCGGCCACTATTAGAGATGCGGAACAGGTGGCAGACTGGTTGCAGAGTAGAGGCATCAATGCCCACGCCTACTATGGCTCGTTTAAGGGCATGACGAGTGAAGCGAGTACTCAAAAAAGGCTGCACCTGGAGCAGTTGCTCCTGGATAACGACATTAAGGCGTTAGTTGCCACTTCAGCACTGGGTATGGGGTACGATAAACCTGATTTGTCCTTTGTGATTCACTATCAGAGCCCGGGCTCTGTTGTTAGCTACTACCAGCAGGTTGGTCGTGCCGGGCGAGGTATTCCAAAGGCCCATGGCATTCTTATGTCCGGTAGTGAGGATGATGATATTCAGCGCTACTTTATTGAGCAGGCATTTCCCCAGGAATGGTTGGTGGAAAAATTCTGGATACCCTGGAAAACGCCAATGAAGGTCTTGCCATGAAGCAGATACTGAGCAGGGTCAACGGCAGTAATAAAAAGACCGAGGCCGCGTTGAGATTTCTCGCGGCGGAGTCTCCCGCACCGGTCATGATTACTCAACAAAACCCGATAAACTACAGTAGAACAGTGATCGATTATCGGTTACCGCATGCCACTATAGAGCGACTTAGTAAGCAGAAAGAAGCAGAGTGGGAAGTTATGCAGGCTTTTGCACAACATGGCGAGTGCTTGATGCAGTTTTTGTCCGGTCAGCTAGATGATCCAAACTCCGCTCCCTGCGGAAAATGCGCTAACTGTGATCCACAGAATGCACTCACGACAGAATACAGCCATGAGACGGGGATAGCTGCTGCTGAATTTCTAGAAAACGTGTTTATCGAGATCGAGCCGAGGAAACAAGCAGACCGTCTGGATTTTCCTGTTTATTGCTTTCCAAGAACACTGGGTAGCGAAGGTCTACTTCATGCGCCGGGGCGCGCCCTTTGTCAGTGGGGGGAGGCGGGTTGGGGCGAAATCGCCAAGAAGGGAAAGGAAGATGGCCAATTTGATCCCAGATTGGTCGGTGCCTCCGCCAAGATGATAACTCAGCGCTGGCACCCAGACCCATTTCCCGCTTGGGTCGCTTACGTGCCCTCGCACAATCACCCGCGCCTGGTAGCCGAATTCGCTGAGCGCTTAGCCGAGACACTCGGCCTACCCTGCTGCGATGTTATCTCGAAGGTTAGGAAGAATAACCAGCAGAAATATATGCAGAACACCAATCACAGATGTAAAAATTTGGACGGGGTCTTTCAAATAGCGAACAGTATTCCAGAGGGCCCTGTTTTGCTGATTGATGATGCTGTAGATTCCCGGTGGACATTTACAGTGTTGGCGGCATTATTGCGACGCGCTGGATCGGGCCCAGTGTATCCCTTTGCTTTGATGTCGACTTCCAGCAACGCATAGGGTGAGACACATATTGGGAAACAGCGATGGATGAAAATAATCAGGCAGTTTTGCTGCTATCAACATACTTTTCGAGCCCGGGTAGGGGTGATCCTACCCCCCTGACCGCTATTGAGTACGGTCGGTTTGCCCTTTGGATGAAAAACAGCCAGTTTCAGCCCAAGGATCTTTTTCATCGGTTTTCGGACATTGAGCAGTCATGGCAGGACCCGAAGGGAAAGATAACCTTCGAGCGGCTGAAGTTCTTGCTCGGCCGGGGTATGGGTATGGCAATCGCGCTTGAACGGTGGCAGAGCGCGGGTATTTGGGTCCTCACCCGCGCAGACCCTGAATACCCGGCAAGGCTAAAAAAGCATTTAGGTGAAGCAGCCCCTGCGGTCATATTTGGAACAGGTGAGAAAGGCTTACTGGCTAGCGGCGGTCTGTCTGTGGTGGGCTCCAGGAAAATTAGCGATGCGGAGTCGATATTTACCGAAAAAGCCGCCAAGCAGGCGGCGCTGGAGGGCTTGAATTTAGTCTCTGGCGGGGCTCGCGGTGTCGACGAGACGGCCATGCTTGCGGCGATGGAGATTGAAGGGACTAGCTTGGGTGTATTGGCGAATGACCTCTTCAAAAGCGCGCTCTCGGGTAAGTGGAGAAAATACATAAAGAGCGGCCAACTAACATTGATCTCACCATTTTATCCTGAGGCCGGATTCCAGGTGGGCAATGCGATGGGCAGGAATAAATATATCTATTGCCTATCCGATTTCGCGCTAGTAGTGCGTGCTGAAAAGGAGAAAGGCGGCACCTGGGCAGGCGCTACTGAAAACTTGAAGAAACAGTGGATTCCATTATTTGTAGCCACCCCATCTGACGCCAGCGGTAATGCTGCGTTAATCGAAATGGGTGCGCGCCCGCTGGAAGCCCCCCAGCCCGGTACTACTGCGACTGAGAACTGGCTCTGTCGACAACTTGAGGGCTTGGCGAAACAGCATTCTGCACAGCAAAGTATCGAGGATGTCGGCCCTGCTGTACCCGAGGAACAGGAAAATGTGATTAGTGAGCCTGCCCCGGAAGAGCCAGAGACAATTCCCCAGGCCGCAGATCAAGCGGAGTGCACCATTGTCGATATTCAGGCTGAGGGGGTGGAGCCTATCAATACCGCTGAACCGGAACTCCTGACTGAAACTCATTTTGAACAACCGTACGACGCCTTCGTTCAGTATGTCTCCCAACGCATTCGCGAAAAAGGGGAACTAAAATTCGCCCAACTGAAGGACCTTAGAAAGGATCTGCAGGAGAAGCAAGCTCGTGCGTGGTTAGATCAAGCCGTTGAGGCAGGCGCATTGCAGCGTAAAGGGCGTTTTCTGACATACACCCTCGGTCAGGAAGGCACCGATCATCCGGATTTCTTTTCTTGAGTAATGGATAGAAATTAGTGAATACATCGAAAATAGCCAAGTACGCCCCGCAGGCCCGGTCGAACTTTATCGCTGCGGTTACGAAGCAGGCTGCGAAGTACGGTATTACCGCTGGCGAGGTATTGCCGATTGAGCTAAAGGCGATGTGGCCCTAGCAAATCGACACACTGCTCAAGCAACAGGCAGAACTGAGTGCATTTGATGAAAAACTCCGCCACTACGCCGACCACCGCATTAGTCTGGATTTGGATGACGGTGTGAAGGTGAACTACGGCAAGTTTGGCGATCTACTGGCCGATGTGAAAGCGATAACAGGTGAGAGCCCAGTATGAATGAAAGTCAGTTAAAGGAAGGTTTGCTGAAGGCATTTGAGAGCGAAGGCCATCGGTTGGTGTTCTGGTATGACCCCGAAGCCGATTTTCAGGATGAAGTGGCAAGCCTGTCCTTGCCTGATGTGCAAGTGATGAACATGCAATCTGAGTCGGCGCTGGCCACAAAATTGAAATTGGAGCTGGAGGATACGAGCGGCAAATACTTACTGTACTTTCCCTACGCCGAACCCGCTGAAGATAAAGACTGGCTGCTCGACATAAAGTTGTATTCACGCTGTTTCTACGCGGACCGCATTTCAATTATTTTTAATGACCTGGAGCTCCAGCAACAGGGTCTTCGCGCGCACCTGGCGACGCGTCAGCAGTTTTTGGGCAGTAAGGCGCGTATCAGCGCACTCAAGAAATGGCTGCAGACCGATGCCAACGAGACCGATATTGACATCGCAATGATCACTGCCGTGGTGAAGGCAGAGAATAGCGATATACCACACATTCTTTTTTCCCTGGCTGAAGAGGCTGTAGACAATGATCTGGGGCTCGAGGCTAACCCTGCCTCCTTTGACGAGCTCGTTAAGTATGGCCTGATGCCGGCGTTGGTGGCGGGGCTGAAAGCGGAGGTGGGTTATCCCGCCTCGGCGGCAGAACTGGCTGGCGATACCCCGCTCAACTTTGGCAATTTCCTGATTCGGCTGTTAACTACTGGTTTCTGTGAAAGCATTTCAAACGTACCAGACTGGGCTAAAGAGCTGGCGATTCCTTCGGAGACAGCCAGGGCCACCGCTAGGGCGTTGCTGTCGCGCTGGCGCGATAGTTCGCGCTACTACAAATCTTTTGATGTGATCTCTGGCTGGGTTTCTCAGGCTTTGCGCATAGATGAGAGGCTGGATGGCCTAACTATTGATACATTGGCCCAGGTTGCGACCTTTGAGGCGGTGGAGCGTAAGGTGATTGTGGGTATTGCCAGTGCGATTCCCCAGGCGGATGCGAGAGATCTTGCGGCATTCTCAAATGTCATCGCACATCGCTTGGACGGCTATTGGGCCTCTAGGCATAAAGATGACGAGACTCGCCGTAAGTATCGAATAATCTACACCGCATTGTCGTCAGCCATCGCGCTGTATGAATTACGTTACGACCATGTAGATGGGTTTCATTATCCGAGTACAGAGGCCATCTATAAGGCGTATGAAACAGATCTGTACAAGTTTGATACGGCCTATCGACATTACTATGAGGCCTCTCGCCGAGCGCACGTAGACTTGCTGAAAAAGCTGGATGAGGAAGTGGAGCAGTGCTATGCCAATTGGTATATCGACAATCTGGCTAAAAACTGGGGCGATAAAGTTGAGGCTGAAAATCGTTTGGCCGCCTGGCATGTGCCGGATGTGCCCAATCAGCAGTCTTTCTTCTTGCAACACGTTGAGCCGGTATTGAGCCATGCGACGCCGCGACGCATCGTGGTGATTATCAGTGATGCTTTTCGCTATGAAGCGGCGGTAGAGCTGAAGGACCGCATCAACCAGAAGCGCTATAGCGAGGCCACTATTAGCAGTCAGTTGGGTGTTGTGCCCAGCTACACCACATTGGGCATGGCGTCTTTACTGCCACACTCGAGCCTGGAGTACCGCGAAGGGGTGAGCGACGATGTATTCGTCGATGGCCAATCCAGCAAAGGCACGGCAAATCGCAATAAGATTTTGGCGGCCCGAGGGGGTATGGCGATTACGGCTGATGAAGTGAAGCAGTGGTCACGAGACGAGGGCAGGGAGGTTTTGAAGGATCAATACCTCGTCTACATTTATCACAACGTTGTGGATGCCACAGGCGATAGCGCCTCTACCGAGTCTGACACTTTTCGGGCCGTGGAGCATGCCATTGATGAGCTAACCGAGCTTAGCCGCAAGGTAATGATGCATTTCAATACGTCGACTGTGGTGGTTACAGCCGACCATGGGTTTTTGTTTCAGCAAAGTAAGCTGGAAGCCGCAGACCGGACCTCAATGGTCGAAAAGCCTTTGAATGCCCTAAAAAGTAAAAAACGTTACGTCATCGGACACGGGCTGCAGTCCACCAACGACGCCTGGAGCGGTTCCACCAAGTTTACCGCGGGCACCGTATCGGACACTGATTTTTACGTTCCCAAAGGCGCCAATCGTTTTCATTTTGTCGGGGGTGCTCGATTTGTGCATGGCGGCGTTATGCCTCAGGAGATTGTGGTACCGGTGTTGACCATACGTCAGTTACGCGGTGATAAGGCGGAGAAGCGCACCAAGCGTAAGGTGGGTGTTATCTCCACGAAATCCTCATTGAAGATGGTGAATAATATTCAGCGCTTTGATCTAATGCAGACGGAGACCGTTAGCAGTGCGGTGCTTCCCGTGACCATCTCCGTGGCGATATATGATGCCGATCAAAAGGTCTCCAGCGAAGAAGCTGTCACCTTTGATAGTACGAGTGATTCGATGTCAGAACGCGTAAAGCAGATTTCGCTATCACTCTCGGGCTCAAAGTATGATCGTAATAAAGACTATTTTTTAATTATTAGAGATAAAGATCTCGGTACAGAGGTTGAACGTTATCGAGTTACTATCGATCTCGCGTTTACCGACGACTTCAATTAGGAATTGAGAGTACTAATGGATATTGCCGACGAAAAAGATCTGGACGATTTGCTCAACGAGCACTTTGGTGGGCGAGTAGTGCGAAAGGATCTCACTAAGCTGATCAAGGAGGGCGCGAACGTCCCCGTATATGTACTCGAGTATTTGTTGGGTATGTATTGTGCTTCCAATGATCCAGAGGTCATCGAGAAGGGCCTGGTCAACGTCAAAACCGTGTTAGCCGAAAATTATGTGCGCCCCGATGAAGCAGAGAAGGTCAAATCGTTGGTGAGGGAGCGCGGCACCTATAAAGTGATTGATCGCGTTACAGTAAGGTTGAACGAGAAAAAAGATAGGTACGAAGCATCCTTTAGCAACCTGGGTATCAAAGACGCAGATATTTCGGCTGGAATCGTAAAAGAGTACGAGAAGTTGCTAGTAGGTGGCATCTGGGTGATCGCTACCTTGAGTTATTACCACGAAGAGGGGCAAAAGGAGTCCCCATTCGGAGTCACCGTGATAAAGCCTATCCAAATGCCAAACATGGACATGCGCGAGCTATTTGCGGGTCGTGCGGCGCTATCGACTGACCAATGGCGCGAAACGCTGGTGCGCTCGATAGGCATGGAGCCAGCGACACTGGATGTGGATGTACAGTGGCATTTACTGGCGCGAATGATTCCCTTTGTCGAGAACAATTATAACGTGTGTGAGCTGGGGCCAAGAGGCACCGGGAAAAGCCACATTTATAAGGAATGCTCGCCCAACAGCATTTTGGTCTCTGGCGGGCAGACCACAGTTGCTAACCTTTTTTATAACATGAGTACGCGCAGGATAGGGCTTGTTGGTTTGTGGGATTTAGTTGCCTTTGATGAGGTGGCCGGTATGTCCTTCAAAGATAAGGACGGCGTGCAGATCATGAAGGATTTCATGGCCTCCGGTTCCTTTGCCCGGGGACGAGAGCAGATGGAAGCCTCTGCCTCTATGGTTTTCATTGGCAACATCAATCAAAGTGTTGAGTCGCTGGTAAAAACCAGTCACTTGTTGGCGCCTTTCCCTGAAGCCATGATCGACGCGGCATTTTTTGATCGCTTCCATGCCTATATTCCCGGCTGGGAAATACCCAAGATGCGACCAGAATTCTTTACTGACCGGTATGGCCTGATCGTTGATTACCTGGCTGAATTTTATCGCGAGATGCGTAAACGCAGCTTCGCCGATGCTATCGACAAGTATTTCAAGCTAGGCAATAACCTGAATCAGCGGGATGTGATTGCCGTGCGCAAGACCGTTTCAGGCCTAATCAAATTGCTGCACCCACATGGTGAGTTCGACAAGGAAGATGTTCGGGCCTGCCTTGAGTATGCGCTGCAGACACGGCGCCGGGTGAAAGAGCAGCTGAAGAAAATCGGTGGCATGGAATTTTACGATGTCCATTTCAGCTATATCGATAATGAAACCCTGGAGGAGCAGTTTGTATCCGTGAAGGAACAAGGTGGCGGGGGATTGATACCCGAGGGGCCAGGTAAGCCCGGCGTTGTTCACACCATTGGCTTGAGCAGTAAAGGAATGCCCGGGGTGTATCGTTTAGAACTGCAAGTCACCAAGGGCACCGGGAAGCTGGCAATGTCGGGTCTGGGCACCTCCAGCGCAGCAAAAGAACAGATCAAGATCGCCTTCGATTTCTTTAAGGCCAACTCAGGTCGCATAAGTGCTGGCGCAAAAGTCATGGACCACGATTTTCATGTGTCCGTGGTAGAGCTACAGAATACGGGGCCCAACGCCCACCTGGGACTGGCCAGCCTGGTCGCATTTGCATCCGGGCTATTGGGTAAACCCATCCAGAGCCAGATGGTCGTTTTAGGCGATATGAGCCTGGGTGGTTCTGTAACGCCGGTAGAAAGCATCGCTGAATGCCTACAAGTGGCGTTTGATGCCGGCGCCAAACGAGTGGCGCTACCCATGAGCAGTGCTGCCGACATCCCCAATATACCTGCTGAACTGTTTACCAAGTTTCAGACCAGTTTTTATGCGGATCCGGTGGAAGCGGTGTTTAAGGTGTTGGGGGTTGATTGATGATCTCCAACTCGCTACTGGCGATACTGAGAATTTTCTGGGAAACTGCTTGTCATAAGAATAGACAAAAACAGAGACGTTAGGGAGCAAGGGCATTGAAGCACCGTATCCAAAGGGCGCTAGATTCAGCGCATCACGAAATTGCAAAATATCTTAAAACGCAACTGCCAGTAGTGGTCGGAGATGACTGGTGGAAAAAGGGTGTTGTTTGGATGTTGAATTGCACGTTCGATTAACCCACTTTTGAAGATATTTGGTAAGCGCAAAATAAACGACACCCTTCCGCGGCGAGCCCATGACCTGCACCCTGTCTTCTTTAATTGATACGGGTTCGTAGCGTGGAACGGGTTAACGAAGCATCACTGACTGAGCGCCAGCAATATTGGCTAAAACACA
>JBDNIE010000356.1:0-2822 GCA_041688425.1 Halioglobus sp.
AGGCCCTCGACACCGGCGCCGCGCAGCAAGCGCAGAAAAAAGGTCTCGACCTGATCGTCCAGATGATGGCCCATGAACAGCACGGCACCGGGCGCCAACTGGTCTTCGAACGCACGGTAGCGCGCCTCTCGCGCCGCCGCCTCAGGACTGCTGCCGCCGCGCACCGTCACCGTGCGGGCGATAAACGACAGCTGCAGTTCGCGGCACTGCGCAGCGCAGTGCCGCTGCCAGTCGTCAGCGGACGCCTGCAACCGGTGATTGACATGAATGGCCGTTAGCTCGGGCGCGCCCGGGTTGGCCGCACGCCAGTCGCGCAGCAGATGTAATAGTGCCGTGGAATCCACGCCGCCACTGAACGCCACGTACCAGTGCGGGGCAGCGAGTAAGTCGCTTAGCTGATGATCAAAGTCGGCGTGATTGAGCAATCCGGCCTAATTTCCATAGGACATGAGCCGCTGGTAGCGCTTGGCAAGCAGATCTTCCAGCGGCAGGCCCTGCAGTCGCTCCAACTGGGTCACAATGTGTTCGCGGACACGCTGCGCCATCAAATCCGGATCGCGATGCGCTCCACCCAACGGTTCGGGGATAGTGGCGTCGACAATACCCAGTTCCTGCAGATTTTTCGACGTCACACCCATGGCCTCTGCCGCCTCGGGCGCGTGTGAAATGTCTTTCCAGATAATATTGGCGCAGCCTTCGGGTGATATCACAAAGTATGTCGAGTACTGCAGCATGGCCAGATGATCACCCACACCGATGCCCAGTGCTCCCCCGGAACTGCCCTCGCCAATAACAATACACACAATCGGCGTGGCCAGACGGGACATCACTGCCAGGTTCTGGGCAATAGACTCGCTGATGCCGCGCTCTTCCGAGTCGATGCCAGGATAGGCTCCGGGCGTATCGATCATGGTGATCACGGGGATTTTATAGCGCTCCGCCATTTGCATCAGGCGCAAAGCCTTACGGTAGCCCTCGGGCTTGGGCATACCAAAATTGCGCATGACCTTATCCTTCACCGCTCGCCCCTTTTCCTGGCCGATGACCATAACAGGCTTGTCATCGATGCGGGCAATACCGCCGACAATGGCGTTATCATCGCCAAAATGGCGATCGCCATGCAATTCATCGAACTCGGTAAAAATACGCGGAATGTAGTCCAAGGTGTAGGGCCTTCGCGGATGGCGCGCGACTCTAACGATATCCCAGGAGCTCAGGTTGGAATAAATTTTCTCCGTAAGCTTGATGCTCTTAGCTCGCAGGTTTTCGATCTCCGAACTGATATTAATGTCATTATCGGAGCCCACCAGCCGCAACTCCTCGATCTTCACTTCCAGCTCGGCGATGGGCTGTTCAAAGTCCAGGTAATTGGGATTCATGCGTCGGGGTTCTCGGCGAGTTTAAGTGGCGCACAGTGTACAAAATTAATCTGCTGCAGACCAATAGTGCGAAGCTAGCCACAAGGCGCGGCCAAAATCCGCGGATTGAGATCGCCCGGTGGGTATTCTGCACCCGGCAACGACCGCTCTAACGCGGGGCAGTCAGGCACTGCGTCACCACAGGGTCAGCATTCGGAATGATTCCCTGCAGCGGTTGCTGTAAACTGCCAGCTCGATCTTGCAGCGCTCAGCGCCCATTTCAAGAGACAGTGATTCAAACGACTTACAGACCCATATCCCCTATGAATGACAAGCAGCACAGCGCAGAGGCAGTGCCGGAACGGCCGCTCTATCTCGTCCCACACAGTACCGAGGACATCGCCATTCTTTACGAGGATGATGATCTGCTGCTGGTGCGCAAACCAACGCTACTGCTCAGCATCCCGGGCAGGCATCCGCTGAACAAGGACTGCCTGGTGACGCGCTTACAGCGGCGCTATCCCACTGCCAGCATCGTGCACCGGTTAGACCTGGACACCTCCGGAATCATGGTAATTCCACTCACCAAACCCACCCATGCTCATATTAGTCGGCAGTTTCAGGAGCGCGCGGTACACAAAACCTACCATGCGCTGGTCTTCGGTGCGGTGGGTCCGGACAAAGGCAAAGTCGACCTGCCCATCGCGACCGACTGGGAGCGCCGCCCGCTGCAGAAGATCTGCCATGAGCGCGGGCGCTCAGCGCTCACGCATTTTGAAGTCCTTGAGCGTGGTGATGACCGCAGCCGCTTGCTGCTAAAGCCAGTCACTGGGCGGACCCACCAGCTGCGTATTCATATGCGCGAGCTGGGCCATCCCATTCTGGGTTGCGATATGTATGCCCATGAGACCGCACTGGCAATGGCTGATCGCCTGATGCTGCATGCATCTTCGCTGGAATTCACCCACCCCGGCACAGGGCTATGGCTGCGCGGTGACTGTCCACCGGACTTCTAGGCGAACGCAAAACCTATAAGTGCGAGCACCAGTCGCTCCAGCTGCCGGCATAAAGCGTCGCGTCCTCTCGCCCCAATAGCGCCAGCGAAAACAAGTTGACGCAGGCCGTCACCCCCGATCCACAATACACCACCAATTGCTCCGCCTCCAACGTATCACCCCAGTGCGCTTGGAGTCCGTCGGCATCACGCAACCGTCCTCTCTCATCGGTTACATCCTGCCAGGGATGGTTGACGGCGCCGGGAATATGGCCTGCGATCGGATCAATAGCCTCCTCCAACCCCGCGTAGCGACGCGGCTCACGAGAATCAACCAGCAGCGCGCCACCCGCCTGCGCATCGCGCAGACCCACAATATCGCAGGCACCATGAAAGGTGGCGGCCGGCTGCGGTGCGGCCGGCTGCGGTGCGGCCGGCTGCGGTGCGGCCGGCTGCGGTGCGGCCGGCTG
>JBDNIE010000068.1:0-2708 GCA_041688425.1 Halioglobus sp.
GATAAGAAGTCGGATTCTCAGCGCATACACCCGGGCCGCATTCTACAAATGCAGAGATGGCATTACCCAATGTCATCACAAGCGTGATGCCAATCGCTAACTTGCAGAACCACTGTTGATACTTAAAGGATACATAAGAGCCCTTGGAATACTGGATACTAAACGCGCTGATCACGGCAGTACCAAATATCACCAACGAAAAGACGATAAATGCCCATGTGTAATAGTGATAACCCAGAAAGGGCGCGCCATAAGGTGGCGTGCCAGGGACGATGTGCAGTAATACTTGCCGCATGGCAATTGCGGCGCCCAGCAAAGCGCTAACCAGGATAATAGAATAGTGGAGCGGCTTAGCACCATAAACGACGTTAAGTACCAGCCCATACAGCACGGCGACAAAGGCGACCCGCTGCAGCAGACACAGAGGACAGGGTAGCTCGCCGCCGACAAATTGTCCGTAAAAGGCGGCACCTAACACCGCATTGACGAGGATGAGCCCGATGGCATTGAGCAGCCTGAAATTATCAATAGGCATAAAGACTTCTCAGTTACAGTAATATATTCAGGGTATCAGTCGCGTGATAATTGAACCAATATACGGTCAAAACCAGCGCAGCGCTGAAGGTCGCCAATGAGAATATCTGCTTATTGACCACGGCCAATATCATGGCGAAAAAAAATAGAGAAAATAACAGACTTATCATGATCCAATCGCTCTGATTCAAACCCGTTAACAGGTGCCGACTTTTTTAGCTGAAGCAATATAGACCAACATCGCCTACTCGGCCAGTGTTGGTGTAATACCAACCCGCTTACACATCACCGACTACGCGGTGAACCCTCTGTGTCCTGCTGCCTTTTTGTAGCGCCAACATACAGCCCTCATCAAGCATCTGGAAATGTCCTAAAAAACCGAGGTCAGATCACCCGCTGAGCACCATGCCTCTGAAGTGTTGAATAGTATCAAAATTTGACCTTCTCTTTGCTTTGAGAAATTTACTGTGTAGATCACGTTCACCCGTTATCTGCCGTAGAGTGTTTGCAGTCTAAGTGGGTGTATCTCCGATACAATTCAATAATCAAATTTTTCAGCGTACTTAACCCTTTAATCGGGACAACGTTTTCTGGGTGCTCAGGGCGCAATTCCCCACTCGCGCTGAAGCTCCTTGAGAGGACGCTCCGCTAAACTGAAGTAATCAATGTCCAGTAGATCTTGCGTACACGCACGACCTCGACGCAGCGCGGCAATAATTCGTTCAGGAACTTCTGGGGCTGATACGCAATGTTTCTGGCCGCCGGCCACAACGCTGTCGAAGAGACCTCCCTCGTACATGGCCATCACGCCAAGAAACCAGAGAGTAGATCCCGGTATCGAGCTGCTTGCAGACCCAAATGCAGCATTTTCGACCTCACCAATAATGTCTACTCGATAGTTGCCTAAGACATGCAGCCAGTCATGATGCGCCAATGCCGCGTTAGCGCCACCCACTTCACCGGGTGTTTTGAACCCATTGCTTTGATAGTGATGCCAGACAGCTGCACCCAGACTGCCAGGCGGCGAGTCTGCTAAAGCACGCCACTTCTGTGCGAGGTCCTCGTCAGGTTCAATTGTGAAAGTCCAGGCTTCGGGGCCATGTAGTTCAAGCAATTGTTCAAAACCTGGGGTCTGCTTATCTTCTATACCCATCCACATTAGTCTATAAAAATCACTTTGAGCCTGCGCTCGACTCGTTTGAGCAGCATCCCGTGCCAGAACCAGACTACGGTCATGGATACCGAGTTCGTCTGCCCAACGCTCAACGGATTGTGCCAGTTCCGCAGGCACAGGATTAATGAGCATTTCTGTGAGCACGAGCAGCTCAATCAGCTCCAGTCGTTGTTGATGGCTAGGGAAGACGTCCTTAGCGGTTTTGATATCAAGCCCCTCTAGCTCGTTGAAGTCCACGTCAACTCCAAGCAACTCTTTGAAAATTAGGCCGAGGAACTGCGGTTGAAATCCACTCGCCCAGCCGCTCGTTAATCGACAAGCGCCAACGACCGCAGCAGCAACGTCTACTGCCTGATCGACTTGAGTATGAGCGAGAAACATAAGATTCCTTAGCTGACCAATCATTTGCAAATTAGATTTGATTGTATGTTACGGAGACGTAGAGGTATAGAACGTAAAAGTCCGTAAAGTCCGTTCACACCCGGTAACCCAGGGTATTCCCCAACACTTTTATATGACCACTGAGCTTGCCTTGTGCCTGATCTTTGAAGAGGACGTCTTTCTAATGTTACGCAGTGGCTACAGTTTTGAAGGCAGTAGTTTTTGCGCGTCAGCCACAGGCGTTGCGGGACAGATGAATGCTGGCGAAGGCTCGCAAAACGCGGCAAGTTCCAACCTGCTAGGCCGGGCCAAACGCAGGAGGTAACAAGCCCCAGGGTCTACTTGCAGGGCGGTGACGACGCTGCCGCCATAGTCAGGCCTTCATAGCAATGCGGCCGATTGGAAACACCGAGGCCGCGAAGAACCATGACTCTATGGCGTAGCGGGTAACGTTCATTCCGGGACGTCGATTGGTACGGTGTAGCAACCAGTTGTCAAACAGCAGCATATCGCCGACCTTAAACTCGGGACTGACGACAGGAACCCGCTCGCGGAATTGATCGACTTGTTTGTCAGAAACGGTCCAGTCGAAGGGACTACCCTCCCCGGGCATGACGTA
>JBDNIE010000069.1:0-7578 GCA_041688425.1 Halioglobus sp.
CGAACGCAGGCAACCCGACATCCTCCGAGCGCGGCAAGCACAGCTGGCGGAACTCCAGCGCCCCCGGCGGCCACTCAACATGCTTTGTGCTGGGCGCAAGCCGGTTTAAACCCATCCTGACCATCGCAGGGGTAATCAAGGCAAGTGCGTTATCCCAAGTAGCCAGAGGCTCCTCGCCAAAGGCACTGGTCCACTTGTGGCCGTAGATTTCAGTCATCCGTCGCCAGAGTAACTCCGTCAACGTGAATTTCATCCCATTCACCGTGAACAGCTGCCTCCCGTTGCCTAGACCTTGCTGCAATTGCAGACCAGACTCGACCGACAGCGCTATTTGATCCAGAAGTACGTTTGTGTTGGTTACCATGGTGCTGGCCTCCTATTTTTGGCGGGAATAAACCTGTCCAATCATTTGCAATCGATTGGTCTATAATCTGAGCCTGAACGAGCTGGTCGTAGCCACCGAGATAGGCGATTTGCTTATGCGCGGCAAACTCGGTGATTGGCTTTTTGCGACTAGCGCGACAAGCGCACCATTCGAGCCACGAGGGAACGTTTAGGTTTTCAGGGAAAGAAATACCGGTAGGGTCGAAAGTAGTTTTCTTTTTCACCGGAGGAACGCTCACGCGCGGTGTTTTAATTTGATGTTCTATTTGATGTTCTATTTGTTGTTCTATGTCCTTGGTAGAATTTGCCAAATTGGACTTGGCAGAATTTGCCAAATTGGCATTGGTGTTTCCTGCCAAGTTGGTAAAATTTGCCAAATTGGCATCAAAGCATTCAGGCACTTTCAGAAGGTATTCATTACCCAGGGTAAAGCCCCGTTTCTTCTTTTCCAACCAGCCATGCTCACGCAACGCGCCAGTGATTTTGGAAACCCGAGGGATATCATTAATCAACGCCCGGGCTGCCAATGCAGGCAACTCCGGCCACACCGTGTCAGCGTTTTTATTGCGGAACGAATACAATGCCAGCAAGACCCTGCGCTCGGTATCAGACAGCCTGGGGTCCGTTAACGCCTCAAGTGGCGCGATTAGCAGGCTCATATGGACGGCCTATCCCCGCGTGCAATATGAGCCGCCGAGCACCGCGTCAGCGCCACGCTCAGGCAAAGCGCTTGCTCGGCATTGAACGCCAGCCAGGAGCCATCGGGCAGATCGAAGGACACCCCCCGGACGCCGCACTTCACCTGAATCTTCACATCCTGCGACGAGTCGACGGTGCCCGCAGGGTCAGGGCGGCTTACACGGCAAGGAACGCAGATATTCGGGAAAGCGTTACCCCCGGACACTCTGGCAATAGAGACCATCCCGACATACAGCTCGGGGCGCATTTGGGCCCGGGTAATTTTTCCGCATGACAGAACTTCGATCTTCAGCGCCAATTCAGGGGATGGCTTACTGGTCGGCACGTACATCAGTTTTTTCAGATAGGCATCGGTAGTATCGAGCCGTTGCGCCAGTCGCAACCGCGCATCTGAGGAGAGAGAGTGCAGGTATTCTTTGAGAGTCATGAGGGTTTCCTTCGGAAATCAACAGGTATATTTATCGCCTACTACAATACCCTAGTGGCACATTGACTTGTCAAGTAAATATGCCAAAATAAACTTATGAAAACTGAAGACATTCGCCGCTTTAACCTGCGCCGACACATGAAAAGACACGACCTCGAGCAAAAACAGCTCGCCAATGTTCTGGGTAAAAGCCCCGCGCAGATTAATGCCGTTATCGGAAAAACCCCCCGACGCAACATCGGCACGGTGATGGCAAGGCACATAGAGGAGCGGCTGCAGAAGGCGCCCGGCTGGCTGGACACCCTCCACGTTGACGACACGGACGAGGCAACACCCGACTATATTTGGATACCAAGCCTGAGCATTCGAGGCTCCAAAGGGTTTAGTGCGTCCAAATCCCAGCTGGAGCCCGTTAAGAAAATGCTCATCTCGGAGACCTGGCTGAGCGCGCACATTGATTGCTCCCCTCAATCCCTCCAGATTGCAGAGGCCAAAGGCATCGGCATGGAGCCCATCATCAAGCACGGCGAGCTGCTGTTGATCGATGTCACCACAACCCAATTCGGCCAAGACGGCGTGTATGTCCTCAAGTTCGAGATCGACCAGATCCTCATGCTCCGGCGCCTTTACCGGGATAGCTCCGGCGTGATGGTGACAGCGAGCAGCCTGAACCTAACCCAAAAGGACACGGATCTGGAGACCTCTGGCCTGGTGATTTGCGGCAAAGTATCCGGCTCCTTCAAGTTCACCAGAATGTAAGCTAAAGATTTGCCGCTTTCATTATCACTTGCTATGATCCGCCCGTGAACGATACCCGCAAAATCAACCTCGTACAGCTCATCGGCAACTCAACCGTTGCCGAGTTTGCGCGCACCTACGATGTGAGCCAGCAATACCTCACGCTAGTCCTGAACAACCATAGGAATATTGGTGAGAAATTCGCGCGCAAAATCGAAAAAAACGCCTCCCTCCCCGCCGGCTACCTGGACCGCACCACCGCCCAGCAGTCACCCATCAAAGAGAGCGGGGCCACTCGCATGATCACCCAAGAGCTCAATACCCGCCGTATCCCCAAGCATGTAAGCGACACAATCCTACTCCTGCTGCGCTCCCTTCCCGAAAAAATCTAACCAGAAACCAGACTTTCCTTATAAATATCACCTAATTTTGCAATTTCCGTCTTTCTTTGGTTGCTTTAATATACCCTTGTGGTAATTTGAAAGAACACAATAAACCAAAGAGCACACCCTAATGAGAATCCAAAAAGACGCCAGAACACTTAAGTTCGTCGCCACCGGAACCAACCACGGCCGCCCTTTCGTTACCGAAGGCGCTACTCGCCCAGAAGCCATGAATGAAGCCTTTGCCCTTCGCGCAGAGCTACACGGCGCCCCAGTAAAAACCAAACAACCGCAGGTCGTCTAACGTGAGCGAATTCAGAGTACGAGCCTCTAGCTGGGGCTCTCT
Organism: Halioglobus sp.; assembly: GCA_041688425.1. GTDB lineage: Bacteria > Pseudomonadota > Gammaproteobacteria > Pseudomonadales > Halieaceae > Marimicrobium. Next base: position 2,978 of record JBDNIE010000069.1, read on the forward strand.
TTTCGACTGCGCACACAAGTGGGAAGGCGAGCACATGCTAGGCATGAGAATGCCCAGCAGCCCCCGCGCACAGCTTGGTACGGCCATCCACGCCAGCACCGCGGTCTTTGACCAAGGGCGCATCGACGGCATGCCGGTGAGCGTTTACGACTCGGCACAATACGCCATTGACGAGATATGGAACCCGACCCGAGACGTTGACTGGAAGTGCGACGAGCTCACGCAGAAAGAGGCCGAGAAAATCGCCCTGCGCCTGCACACCATGTATTGCAACGACGTAAGCCCACGATTCGAGTTTGCTGCGGTAGAGCTGGCAACAACCCCCTTCCCCATCGATTGCGGGGATGGCATTACGATTATTTTGACCGGGACGCTGGATCGCTCCCGCATCAAGAAGACCACCAACGGACACGGCATCCAAGACCTTAAATCAGGCGGCGCGGCCGTCAAACAAGGCCTCGCCAACATAGCGGGCCACAAGCCGCAGATTGGCACATACGAGCTGTTATACGAGCACACCACCGGGAACGCCATCACGGAGAACGCCGAGATTATCGGCCTAAAGACCAAAGGCACTCCCGAGATTGCAACAGCGGAGATTATCGGCGCGAAGCGGATGATGGTAGGCACCGATGAGCACCCGGGGCTGATCGAATTCGCAGCCGATATGTTCCGCGCCGGGCTTTTCCCGCCCAACACGAAATCCATCCTGTGCAACCCGAAGTACTGCGCGCGCTGGACAACATGCCCTTACCACGACTAACCGGAGAACGTTCATGGCAACATCCCTGCAACAAGTTAGAACCGGCACAGCCCAAACCGACGAAGCCCCAAAGTCTCTGATGGAGATGCTGACATCCCCCAAAACAAAGCGCGGAATTCAATCCCTGGCCGGAACATTCCTGACGCCAGAGCGATTTCTGCGCCTTGCCGTCAACGCCATAAGCAAAACCCCAAAGCTGCTCGAGTGCGAGCCCAACTCAGTCATTGGCGCCTTGATGACGGCAGCCGCGCTGGGCCTTGAACCGAACACCGTCCAGCAGCAAGCCTTCCTGATTCCCTACAAAAAGAGCAAGAAAGTCAGAGGCCAGTGGGTAGAGGCTTATGAATGCCAATTCCAGATCGGATACCGCGGGTTTATCACCCTCGCACACCGCTCCAGCCACATTGACAAAATCGAGGCCGAAGCGATACACGAGAACGACACATTCGAGCACATGCAAGGCACCGAGTCGTTTCTCAAGTACAAAAAGGCACTGACGAATCGCGGCCCCTTAATCGGCGCATTTTGCTACGTCAGACTCACCAACGGCAACGAAATGACCCTGGTGCTGCCGCTCGATGATATCGAGAAAATCAAAGGCAAGAGCGAGACCTTAACCTCACTCACGCGCGCAGTTGATGAGGCCAAGGACGACTACAGCAGAGCCAAGGCGCAGAAGAAGTTAGACGAGACCCCATGGGTGCTCTGGGAAGACGATATGGCGGCCAAATCGGTGATCAAAAAAATGGCGAAGTTCCTACCGCTCACCCCGGGCGAGGCATTCTCGAGCGCCGCCCAGCTCGACGCAGACAGTGAGAGCGGCAACGTAATCGACCTAAGCGCGATGGCAGATGTGGACAAAACGAAGGCCATCATGTCGGGCGAAGAAGATATCTGCGCCATAGAGCACAGCGGCGGCGAGGAGGAGGAACCGCCGGTGTCGATGAACGAGACTGAGACGGCGCGAGAGACTGCTCCGGCGCGCGAACAAGCAGCCTATACAGCACGAAGCGCCACACGCCACCGTACACCGCCACAGAACGACGTCAATGGCGGATTCGGCGGCCTTGACTGAGAGCTAAATCCACCCAAACGGTAACACCACGGAGAGCCCATGAGAATCGAAAGCATTGAAGTTTCAAACTTTCAGCGCATCAGCGCCGTCAGCATCCACGCCCAAGCCCCGGTGATCGTTATTGCCGGGCACAACGAGGCCGGGAAATCCTCCCTGCTCGAAGCAGTCCGCATCGCTATGACAGGCGACTCCACCCGCATCAAACTGAAAAAAGACTGGAACGAGATGGTCAGGGACGGCGCCAAAGGCGGCTCCATTGCCATCGACGCAGGCGAGGCCGGCAGCGCGACAATTAACCTGAAGACGTGGAAGCGCGAGTGCAACATTGACGCGCAAAACGAGAACGTTCTCAAAATTCTACTGGACCCGGCGCAGTTTGCAGCCATGAGCCCGGCCGAGCGTCGCGGGTTTCTGTTCCACATTTCCGGCGCCACCTTTAGCGGCAAAGCGGTCGGCGAGAAGATGATCGCCAGACACGCCCCTGCGGCGATGGTCGAGGAAATCCTGCCGATGCTGCGCTCGGGCTTTCCCGCGGCCCACGACACAGCAAAAGACAAGGTCAAAGAGGCACGAGGCTCTTGGAAAGCCATCACCGGGGAGGTTTACGGATCCGCGAAGGCAGTAGTCTGGGCAGCAGAAAAGCCAGAGTGCGACGAGGCCACCCACAACAAGCTCACGGTTAAGGTGAAGAATGTCAGCACCGAAATCGAGAACCTTTCCGCCGAGATTGGCACCTACAAGGCGCGCCAAAAAGCATTTGACCAGTTAGAAGGCCTCGGATCACTGCAGGCGATAGTCGGCAAGGAGGAAGACTTCAACACCCTGATGTCCGAGATTGTCGATCAGATCCGCACACTGGAAGAGAACGCCCCAGAGAAAGCAGTAGACGGAACCGCAGCATTGGCATGCCCACATTGCGGAGGCCTGTGCTCCACAGTAAGCGGCACTCTGCTGGGCTACCAGGAGCCGTCCAAGCAGTCGAAGAACAAGTGGACTGCCCACACCGCGAAGCTAAACCAACTGCAATCCGATGTGCGGGAGTTGGACGGGAAACTGGCCGAGGTGTATCAGGCCAGAGACCGAATCGATGCCATCAAAAAGGCAACGGTAGGCTTTGGCGCACCAAAGGACTCAAGCGAGCTCGAAGCTCGCCTCGAGGAGCTGCGAGACGAGCGCACCGAGCTCACTCAACAGCGCAACCACGAAGCCGAGCTTGTCCGGCGCGCCGCGCGCGCCGACGATGACACCCAGAAGGCTGCCAAATACCACGAGGAAGTCGCTCAGTGGGAATCGCTCGCCCAGATGCTCGCCCCCACCGGCATCCCAGGGGAGATTCTGGTTGGCGCCATCAAGCCCTTCAACAAGCAGCTGATGGCCGTCTCAGAAGTCACCACATGGTCAGAGGTCACCCTGGATAACGATATGGAAATCAGAGTCGGCGGCCGCTTGTACGCCCTGGCCTCCGAGTCCGCGAAATGGCGCGCCGATGCAGCCCTCGCCTACGCAGTCGCTTCGATCACAGGCGTGAAGTTCTTCGCCCTAGACCGCGTCGACGTCCTCGATGTTCAGCACCGGGCCACCTGCATGATGTGGATACACAATCTGGTGACAGGTGGCGCGATTGATGGCGCCCTGCTGATCGGAACATTCAAAGAGGCCCCGCGCCTACCAACGGCCACGTTCGACACATTCTGGCTCGAGGAAGGTGAGATTTATTCCGCGCGGCAAGAGGAGGCATACGCGTGAGCCTCGTCATCGTTTACGACACCGAGACCACAGGTTTTCCCCACGGAACGAAGCCTGATGGCCACGCGGACCAGCCGCACATCGTCCAGATTGGCGCAGCACTTGTCGATGAAAGCACAGAGCAATTGATTCAGAGCATAGACGTAATCGTGCGGCCAGCAGGCTGGGAGATATCCGAAGGCGCAATCGCGGTCCACGGCATCACCAAGGAGATGGCGATGGACTGCGGAGTCAGCGAAAGCCTCGCCTTCGAGATGCTTATCGACCTGTGGGAAGTCGCCAAACGCAAAGTCGCGCATAACGAAAAGTTCGACGCTCAAATCATTCGGATTGGCATGAAGCGATACGGGCTTATCGGGCCACGTCACCAAACGCCAGAGCTGCTGCAGGAGGCATGGGATACAGGCGCCACCCACTGCACGAAGGAAATGTGCGAAGGCGTCGTCAACCTTGGACCAACCGACGCCATGCGCAAAGCCGGGCGCACCCACAACAAAGCAGTCTCGCTTCAAGAGGCCTATCGGTACTTCTTTGGCGAGGACTTCGAGAATGCACACAGCGCCATGGCAGATGTGATGGCCTGCAAGAAAGTTTATTTCGCACTGCGAAACCACGCAGTCAATACAGGAGCAACAGTAGCATGACGGAGCGAGACATTCAGCTGCGCATGTCTCTGCACATTGGATATGGCGAGCCCATGCTAACGGTACGGGTTGTTAGACCGAAGATGCTCGAGATGGAAATCGCAAACGAGTTTAAGTGCATGCTGAAAGATGGACTGAAAGGCGACGAAATTATCATCGGCACCCTTAACATCGCCAAATAAACACACTACGACCTGGTCGTTCGCGACCCCGCGCAAACAAGGAATCAAAATGTCACGAGGCGTAAATAAGGTAATTTTGGTAGGAAATTGTGGCGGCGACCCAGAGATTAGATATCTCCCAGGCGGAGGAGCAGTCTCTAACTTCACAATCGCCACCAGCGAAACATGGAAGGACAAGACCACCGGCCAGC